>JAKAWM010000030.1 GCA_021827285.1 Actinomycetes bacterium
CTGAGCACCGCGTGGGCGGAGTGCGAGTAGCCGATAACCCGCACCGACAGGCCTGAGGCGCTCACCGGGTCCGGGTCGAGCCACACCGCGTCCGGGTCGGCCACTGCCTCGTCCGCCCAGGCCGTCTCAACGTTGTGGTGGTGCTTGATGTACTCAGCACGTTTGCTCCAGTCGACACGCTCAGCCATCTCGGCCGGCAATCGTACTCCAATGTACTTCACTGTGTCGTCGAGCCGGCACGGCTACTGGCCCGGTGCAGGTGCCTACTCACCCATTATGGGGGCGCCGTACCAGCACAGAACACGCGCCCGAGCAGGACGCTGACCCATTCGCTGCTCCAGAGAAGCATCGTTATGCACGTCTTCGCCAAGCTGTCGGTGTGCCCAGGGCTACCGGGAACCGTCTTGGCCGTCCCGAACCTGGCGGAGCGGTCACGGTGCTCGACACCATCGCGGTCCTCTCCGGGTCCCGCAACCACCGGTAAGCGGTCTGGGGGTGGATATGTTGAGCTTCGGCCCCCTCAGCTAAGTTCATCGTCGATCAGTATTGATCGACGATGTGACAACGGTTTGCCACCCTCCGAAAAGCCCTGCGCCCAACCCGACCGGCTGAGCGTGAACCTTATGTCACCTGCCTTTAACGGGTGGGCCCACTCTCGGGTTCGTCAAGCTCTGCTCGCACTCGCTGCTCGACGGCGGCCGGCCCCGACTGCGCAGCGGCGAGGTCCTCGAGAGCGAGTTTTGGACGCCGGTACGCGTCAAACAAGCCGTTCCGCTCCTCGTAGGTGTCGGTCAGCTGGGTGTACGCGTAGCCCGCGACCCGGTCGTTGCCGAGCAAGATCGCGCAGAGGGCTCCAAAGCGCCGCAGGAGGTCATCGGTCGAGGCGAGCTGTTCTCCATAACCCCCGGTGTCAGGCCGGTCGGCCTCGACGACTCGCGAACCACCGAACTCGCTTACGAACACTGGTTGGTCGGGGCGAGGTGGTGGCCACGGTTCTCCCACCGAGCCGCTCGTGACCTCCTCGACGAGGTCGGGTAGCTGGGCGTAATGAGAAGCAAAGAGCTCCGGATCCTGCTCGTAGTCGTGACAGTCCCAGATATCGGCGTCCGCGATGCGGTGGTGGTAACCGGACACATCGAGCACTGGACGGCTGCGGTCGGCGGCGCGGGTGGCAAGGAAGAGAGCCCTTGTGACCGGATCCAGATCGCCCAGGGTCCCACCAGGCGGCTCCTCGGTTTCGTTGAGCGGGCACCAGCCAACTATCGAGGGGTGGGAGTAATCGCGCGCGATCGCCTCGAGCCACTCACCGACATGGTCCATTGTGAACGCGAAGTGGTGAACGGGGGGGCCACCCCGGCGATTGCCCCAATCAGGGAACTCGCCCCACACGAGGTACCCGAGCCGATCGGCGTGGTAAAGCCACCGTTCTTCGGCGAGACGCTGATGTGCTCGGGCGCCGTCGAAACCGGCTTCCATGGCGAGGCTGATATCCCGCACGAGCGCCTCGTCGTCGGGCGCAGTCAGCCCACCGTCCGGCCAGTACCCCTGGTCAAGGACCAGGCGCTGAAACCGGGGCTCCCCGTTCAGCCACACTGCACCGTTGCCGACAGCGAGCGAGCGCAAGCCGGCGTAGGACTCGATGCGATCGAGCGTTTGCCCGCCTGGCAAGCGCAGCGCGATCGTCAGCTGGTACAGGAACGGGTCTTCGGGGCTCCAACGGCGTGGCGAGCTGAGCGCGAGCAAGAGCACGGGCGTCAGCTGACGCGCCGGATCGCACGAGACCTCTTGCACCAGACCCTGATCGTCGTGCACCTCGACGGTCAGTACGGCCCCACGCGGTGGCCGCACCCCCTCGATCGGCTGCTCGACGATGAGCGACCCGCTGTCGAGGAGAGGGGTTATGCGAGGACGGCCCAGTGAGGAGGGCCCAACCGGTTCCAGCCAGACTGATTGCCAGATACCGGTCGTGCGTACGCAGCGCGACCCATAAGGGCGCAGCCTGTTCGTCTGCTTGCCACGCGGCTGGGCGGCGTCGGGATCGTCACGTGCCCGGACCACTAGGGTCACCTCGCCGCTCGGCCCCACCGCGTCCCCGAGCTCACAGGTGAACGGCGTCGAGCCTCCCCGGTGCCGGCCGATCTCCTGTCCGTTGGCCCACACGGTCGTCTCGTAGTCCACCGCCTGGAAGTGCACAAGGACCCGGTCCCCCGCCCAGTCACTCGGGATCCTGACATCACGCCGGTACCAGACGGCAGGCAGGAAGTCGTCGAGACCGAGGCCCGACAGCGGTGCCTCGGGGGCGAATGGCACACTTATCGTCTCTTGCAGCGGGCGCCCGACAAGGCCTCGCTCCTCCCCGCTGTCCGCTGCGTCGACTTCGAACTGCCAGGGACCGTTCAGGCAGATCCAGCGATCTCGGCGCATCTGGGGTCGCGGGTATTCGGCCCGGGGCGCACGCTCATCCCCTCGCGGCCCACCATCCTGGGCAGCGCTCGTTCGGTTACCACGGCTCATGGAGCATCCGGAGCCGCGGCGAGGTCGACCTCCCGGTAGGAGTGCGACGACGGGTCGAACCATCGACCCTCGAAGGGGCGCGCCAGCGCGGTCGCCAGCCGCACGCGCACCTCGACGGGCTCGCTCGCGAGCTCGCTTCTCGGTACACGCACCCTTCGCGGCGACCACGGGACGGGCCGCAGCGGGCCATCCCCAAAAGCAACCTCCGCTGCCTCTTCGCACCAAGGGGGCAACTTGATTTCGACCACTAAGTCACTCGCTCTTTCCATTTCGGCCTTCTGTACCACCACTTTGTCGCCCCCGGCCTCCGCCGTCCCGGTCGTAGGGACCGACCCGGAGTACTCGACGACGCCGGCATAGTAAGGCAGGCCGTTCGCCTCCCAGTCCGCCAGTTCGCCCTTGAGACATGGAGCGGTTAAGGAGCCAAGGAGGGGCACCTCGACGGGAGGCACCGCCCTAGCGGGCGCCTCAACCGCCTGCCCGCCCGCACTGGTACGGGAAGCTGCGAAGACGGAGAAATCGCCAGCCACGTAGATGCTGTCGCGCAGGCCTTCATCGGACGACGCAAGCAGAGTCTCGACCGTCAGGTGGTGCACGTGCCGGGTGGGCAAGCCGGTACGCTCCGGGCACGAGACGTCGATCCCCAAACAGTCCTCGAGAACGTCGGGCCGTGCCGAGAAGTGCTCCGGGCCGAAGGGGCCCGAACCGTCGAAACGGATTGCCCAGCGGCCCGCGAGGGCACCTTCCTGCATGACGATCGACAGATCGGCGGCGCCTGTGCACTCGAAGGAAGTCTCGTAGCGAACACTCATCTGGGGCAGGTCGATTTCTGGCCCGCGCCCGAACCAGTCGGAGATCCGAGGGGCAAAGGCGGTCGAAGAGCGAGCCAGCTGGTTCACGATCGGGGCCGGTTCGACGACCGCCGACGACGAGTTCGAGCCAGGACCACTCCCCACCGTCATGCGCCACCGCCCGAGGCGCAGCAGGTTAGGTGAGAGAGGTCGCAGCTGCCATCCGCCCACTGTTGCCAGGTCGAGGAGGACGGGCTCCGCCTCCCCTGCCCCAGAACCGCGAGGACGTCCAGCCGACGAGCCGAGCAAAACGCTCTCGAAGGCCGCAAGGCAGATTTCGCTCCGTCCTTCTCCCGTGCGTCTCAGCGGCGGAGGCGGGCTCCCGAGGTCGACCACCTCCAGCTGGTCCGCAGAAAAAATGGAGAGCGCGACGGCTCGAGGTGCGGTGTTGACCAGGAACACCCAGCGTTCCGCGGGGCCGCGCCGGCGTGCGCAGATGACCGCCTCCGCCTCCGCGCTCGCGCCACCAGACGAGACGATCGCCGCCGGGGGGAACCGTCGCGTCAGCTCGCGGACGACCACGTCGCAGTCCCGGTCGGCCCCCACACGCGCCACAAAGCCACTGTGGTACTCGAACCGTTCCAGGAAGCGCAGGAGTTCCTCCTCGGGGTCGCGCATCGGTGGGACAACGAGCGCCTGAAGTGTGAGGTCACGGTACGACCAGCCCGCCGAAGACAGCGATCCCCGGGCGAGAATGTCGGTGTCGACAGTAACAAACTCGCAATGAGCGGCGACGAGCCGGTACTGCAAGTCCTCGTAGCAGGCACGCTGGTCCTCGTCCGGAAGCCCGCCGCTCGGCTCGACAATGCCTACGGACGCCTCGATCACCGACCCATCGAGGTGGCGAGCCAGCTCTTCCACCCGCCGGGTCAGCTCGCCGAACAGCGGCCAATAAGGCATTTGCAGGAAGCTCGGTGGGGCGTCGTGCTTGCGTAAGCCCCGAGTGGAGTAGAAAAAGGCGTGCGGCACCAGCCAGCGAGTCCCGAAAGCGATCAGCGACTCGCTGATGATCTTCGCGTCCTGGAGGGTGGCGCCCCACCCGAGGCTGTGGAAGCATTCGCAGAGCGACCCTTCCTTGCCGTAGAAGTACGCAGCAGACGCCGTCGCGCGAGCGTTACCGCGAATGTCCGCCTGGAGGAGATCCGATCGCGCTGCGCCAGCCTTGGTGTGCCCGGGCTCGCACCCCGGCACGTCCATCGCCGCGAGCTGGCGAAGTCGCACGCTCGGCTTCTCACCCGAGTACCGCAGGTGATGGGCCCGGCACCAACTGGCGACCTGAGCTTCGAAGGTCTCCATGAAAAGCTCGAGGCGCAACTCCTGGAACACGCGCAAGGCTTCCAGGTGCCGGGGGTGCGACGGGGCGACATGCGCCAGCACCAGCGTCCGCGCTTCGTCGCCCCAACGGCGCTCCAGTTCGAGCAGGACGCTGCGCGATATCTCCGGCTCGACCTCGTCCACGAACATTGAGGTGACCCGGTCGAGGCGCGGGCCGAGTCCGGCCGCGTAGCGGTCGTGAGTGAGCTCGATAAACTTCGCTACCGCCGCCGCGTTCGTGACGTCAGGAAAGTTCCCCCAGTACTTGTGAGCCGAGATGAGCGACTCGGTGACCGCCCACAGCTCCCAATTACCTGGCGGCAGCGACGTTTCGAGCACGGGCGCCGGCGCGTCGGCGAAGTACCGTCGGTCGTTGTACGGCTGAGGTGCCGCGTCGAAGTACGACTCTCGCGTAAGCACCATCCCGACGTCCGCGGCGAGATCCCTCACTGCCGACCAGTCAGCGGCATCACCGTCGAGGGGTACCACAACGCAACAAAGCAACCGGCCAGGCGGCAATACGCAACGAGCGTAGCCGCCTTGGAGGCGTTGGTGCGTCGTCTTTATCGTGGTGCCCGCCAGGGCCGGGTCGGACTGGACGACGGCCCCCCCGGCGGCCCCGCTCGGGTAGGGGAACTCGTCGTAAAGGTGCACCGCCATCCCACGAGAGCTCGCTTCGTCGATGGCGACGCCCACCATCTCGAGGAACCCGGCCGACATGTACGGTTGCGCCAGACCCTGGCGAGAGTGAATGAAAAACCCACGGATACCTTGGTCGTGCATGCGCCCGACCTGCGCGCGGATTCTTTCCGGAGTGATCCTGTCGTTCCAGAACCAAAACGGGTGGAACCCGTCCGCGAACGCCGCCGTCACGTCGGCCCGCCCTTGGAACCGCTGCACCGGCCGAGCACTGAGGTCCGGCCGGTGCACACGAACGCGATGTGGATCATCCCTTGGGCACGAGGTGCAACAAGACGACCTCCTCGTCTGGTTGGTTGGTTGGGCTCGGGATGGCGTAGGGGTTCGACGGCGTCGGCCAGCCGCTCGCCACGCCCACGTCGTACTGCGTCCAGTTCCCGGAGTCGTCGACAGGGATGAACGGGACGTCGTTGAGCATCGGCGCCTGGATCTGCTTGATGAGAGCTTGAGCCTGCGAGACTGTCGTGGTGGACCCCAGCTTGGCGAACAGCGCGTCCTCCTTGGCGGAGCGGAACCGCTCATAGTCAGATGACGCCGGCTTCCCGATCGGAGCGGTACCGGCGGAGTACAACAGCCCGCGCAGAGGGCTGTAGGGCCCATCGATCGTCACCCCAGGTGCACCGCTGTACGCGAGTTGGAACCTGCCATCGGCGAGTTCGGAGCTGAACGTCGGTGTTGACAGGTTGTCCTCGTGCAACTGGATCCCGATGTTTGCGAGCTCCGTGATGATCACCTGTATCGCTGCCACCTCGTTCGAGTAGCCACCCACAACAATGATGTTGAACCTCAGCGGCTGACCAGAAGGCGTCTGAAAAATGCCGTCCGAGCCCCGCTTGTAGCCGGCCTTCTCCAGGATCGATATGGCCTTGCCTGGGTTGTACGTGTAGCCATCGTACTTGGCCGCCAGCTTGGCGTTGTACCAGGCCTTCTGCTGGGGCAAGATAACACCTGATTGGTTCTGGCCCGGCATCTGCCCGGTATCTGCCAGCGCCGTCGCACGGTTACGGTTGATCGCGTACGCCATCGCCTGCCTCACCGGCAGCTTCGACAAGATGGGATCAGTCAGGTTGATGTAGATGCCGTGGTAGCCACCGACCGGTGACCAGGCTCGATAGTTCTTGTTCCGAGAGAGGTAGAACTTGTTGATGTTCGGGATGAACTGGCCGCCCCACTGCGCCTGGCCGTTGGCGAGCTCCTCGTTGGCGACGGCGTTCGTGATGATGGCGGGCACCTCCACCTTGTCGATCTTCGGTACACCAGGCTGCCAAAAGTTCGGGTTCTTCAGGTACTCGATGTTCTGGGGTGTACACGAGCTGATGGTGTAGGGGCCGGTACCCACAGGCTGAGCATCCGGCCATGTCAGTGGGTTCTTCACCTTCTCCCAGATGCTCTTTGGCACGATCCCCACCTGGTCGGCGACGTAATAGAAGAGGGTCGCGGCAGGCTGCGAGAACCGCATGGTGACCTGGTAGGGGCCTGTCTGCTGCACGCTCTGCAACGTGGCATCTATGGCATTGAGGTCGAGAGCCGGGTTCTTCTTGATCAGCTGAAATGTGTACGCCACGTCAGCTGCCGTCAGTGGTTCACCGTCATTGAAGCGGACGCCCTGGCGTATGGTCCAGGTAAGGACCTTGGCCTGGTCGGAGAACTTGTAACCGGTCGCGAGCCAAGGAGTTGTCTTCCCGGTAATGGCGTTGACGTAATAAAGCTCTTCGTTCACCATGCCGAGCGAAAAGAAGAACGTGTTCGGGTTGAACGGGTTGAAGCTACACGGCCAGGTTTCGCCGTCTGCGGCCGAGATGGTGATCGTGCTCGTGCGCCCCGAGCCGCTGGCCGCGTTGTCTGGTTGAGCTCCGGCCGAGCTGATCGGGCCCACGCCCAGCGACGCGGCACTGAGCCCGACCGCTGCTGCAATTGCAAAGGTTGACCTCACGAACCTCCTCCTTTTTCTAGCGTCCCGCGAACCCAAGGTCGCGAGCGAACGGTAGGTCGTTGACCGTGCCCCCAAAGCCCCTGCGGCACAGGTACCCCGACCTCGCCGAATGTATTATCCATTCTACAGAATATTTTTGTCCCGTCAACCCCTCTAACCGGAATGCGCGCCGTCAGCCGCCAGCAGCCACTCGACGGCGCCTGACAGGTGCAGCATGTAGCGCGTGTCCTCGTAGGCGGACAGGAAATGTCCAAGCACGGTGTAGAACGAGCGCAGCCCTTCCCGTTTTAGGCACCACGCCAGGGGCAACAACTCGGGCGCGCCTGGCCGGCCCGGGCCCGCCATGTGTTCCGCCACGGCATGGCGCACCGGGTCGGGGAGATCCTCTAGCCATACGCCCAAGAGCGCTCTCGCTTCCGGTGCGACGTCGCGGAACAGGTACAGCTCCTCTTCGAATAACCACGGTGATGGCAGATGTGCCGTGGCGGGATGGGCCTTGTCCACCACGCTGACGGGAAGTTCAGCCGTCACGGGGTGCCCGGCGAAACGCGCCCCGAGCAACTCACCGAAAGCGGGCCACTCGTATGCAGAGTCAGTGGCAGAGTGGAGGCCCAACAGCCCGAGCTGGCCGTGGGTGGCGCGGGCCTCGATCAGCCGGCGCTGCCCAGCGCTCCAGGCCGTCTCACCGATCGTGAACAAGGCGAGGGCCCGGGCCTCTCCGAGCACCTCCTCGTCCAAGTCCTGAACCCGCCTGGCATGGTAGAAACCCAACCCATGTAGACCCGCTATCTCCTCCAGGGCGCGCCCTGCCGTGCCCAGGGACCGGTGCACCCCGGCCGGCACCTTGCCGCCGACAGTGGCGTAGGGAGCGACGTCGCTCACGTAAACGAGAAGGCTCACGCCCCCGCTCCCTTGCCGTCCAGTGCCTGTGATGCGTCCATGGACGGAAGATGGCTGCCGTCAGATGTACCCGCGGGTAGTACCGCAACGACGGACAGCTCCACGAGCATCTTCTTCAGTGTCGCCCCGACTGCCGTGCGCGCCGGGTACGGCGGTGGGAAGAGGCTGCCGTACGCGGCGTCGAAACCGGCCCAGTCCCTATCCAGATGAGCCAGGTATGCCGTGGTGTTGACCACGTGCTGCAGGTCGCAGCCGGCCGCGAGCAGGACGGCGCGGACGTTGTTCACGGCCTGGACAGTCTGCTCTTCTATTGTCTGGCCCACCACTTCCCGGGTCACGGGGTCGTACGGGCCCACCCCGGCCAGGAAAAGCAAGCCGTTGGCCGCCACCGCTTGGGAGTAGCTTCCCGAAGGGACGGGGCTTTCACTTGCCTGCACATGCCGCCGCACGGACATTGCTGCTCCCCTCAGTGGCCGAACTGGGGCAGGAAGGAGGCGTTCACCTTGAGCATCTCGTTCATCAGAGCCTCGATCTCGGACGGTTCCAGCGTGGCGTCAAGGAGCGGGTCCGCGGTCATGGCCTGGCGCAATAGCCGCTTGTCGCCGCTCAGCGCGGCGTCCGCGGTCAGCTCTTGGACCAGGGCGTGACGGCTGAGGACGGCCGCCAGACCGCCCGGCAGGGGGCCGATGCCGATCGGGTGGGCACCCTCGGCGTTCACCAGCGCCGGCACCTCGACCACGGCGGTCTCGGGAAGGTTGGGCACGAGGCCCCGATTGGGCACGTTGACGACGAAGCGCTCGGCACGGTCCTCCAAGACTGCCTCCATCACCTCCACAACGACGATGCCCTCGTCTTCTGGGCCGTGTGGCAGGTCGGCCAGCTTGTGCTCACGCCCGTCGGCGGCCCACGACTTCGCCACTTCCTCCCAGCCCCGGACCCGTTGACGCTGCTGGTCCATGTCGTAGATGTGCCGACCGTACCTCATGGGAAGACCTTCGGCACGACCCTGGTACGGCGCTACGAGCCGCTGCAGTTGAGGGAAGAACTCCGTCCAGTGCTCCCAGCAGTAAGGAATGACCCCGAAGGTGTCGATGGCCCAGCGGACAACCTCAGAGCCCTGCCGCTCGCGCACGATCGGGGTGGCATCGGTCCCGTCGCGCAGCTGGAGCTCCAGGATGCCGGTGCAATGGTTGATCCCACCAACCTTCATGGGCACCACGACATCGCCCTGGCCCACGCCCACCAGTTCGGCCAGCCATTCCCGCTGGAACGGTCGGGGCGAGCATGAGCACAGTGAGAGGGAGCGCACCGGCGAGACCTTGGCCATGGCCATAGCATTGGCGCTGGCCGGGTTGGTGTAATTGAACAGGAAGGCGCTTGGCGCCACCTCCGCCAGGTGCCGGGCCACCGAGGCGACCACGGGCGTGTTGCGCAGCGCCCGGAAGATGCCCCCTGGCCCGATGGAGTCGGCAATGTGCATGAAGACCCCGCTCCTGCCCGGGACCTCGATGTCAGACTCCCAGGCGGCCATGCCCCCGACAGATATAGCCACGATGGCGAAGGTCACACCGCTCAGCGCCTCGCGCTGGTCGAGCGTGGTCACCACCTCCAGGTCCCGACCTTCGGCCTGGGAAAGCTTGGTGGCGAGGTCGGCCATGACGGCCAGCCTGTCCCGGTCCACATCCATGAGCCGGAGCTCCGCGCCCGCGAACGCGTCCACCTCGAGCATCCCGCGTACCAGTGCCGGCACGAACATGCTGCTCCCGCCGCCTATTACAGCGACCACTACGTTGCCCACGTTGACCTCCTTGATGCTGGCCACCGAACGTCCACCCCTCGGGTACGACTGGCGCGGGTCAAAGGACCACGCACTGCTTCCATATGTCTGCGGGCAGGAACTGCGCCGACATCCGATCGAGCACCAGGCTCCAGTCCTCGTGCCGAAGGAGGGCCGACGCCGGCAGGTCCGCCGACACACCCTCCGCCGTCAGCAGCCGCCGGACGGCGGCGGCCTTGGGCCCATGCGGCACCACCGAGACCACCCGCCGGGCACGCAAGATCTCGTGCACCGACATGGTCACTGCCTGTGCCGGCACATCATCAGTGGTCTCGAACCACCCTTCCCGCACCTGTTGGGCGCGGCAAGCCTGGTCCAGGTCGACGACGATGTACGGTTCCACTGTTTCGAAGTCGGCGGGCGGGTCGTTGAAGGCGATGTGCCCGTTCTCGCCCACGCCGACCAGGGCAACGTCCATGGGTGCCGACACGACAGCCTGGCGCAGCTCGTCAAGGGACGCCTGGGACGATGGGTCGACGTAGTGCATCCGCAACGGCACTATGTCCGCGACTCTTTCTTTCAGGTAGCGCCTAAAGCTTGCCGGGTGGGTTTCAGGGAGGGCTATGTACTCGTCCAGGTGGAAGGCGTCGACCCTCGCCCACTCCACGTCCGCCCGCACGAGGTGGCGCAGAACGTCGAACTGTGACTCCCCGGTCGACAGCAACAGCCTCGCCCCGTCCGCCTTGGCCAACACCTGGTTGAGCGTCGCCGCCACCTCGGCGGCCGCGTATGCCCCGGCGGCGTCGGCGCTGGCGCGTATGACCGTACGAACTCTTCTCACCTCCTCCGTCAACCCGGTACCCGCTCGAACAGCCGCAGCCGCCCAGAGCCGTACTCGGGCAGGCCGGCGTACCCACTCAGCAGGTCGTCGGCGAGACGGGACATCTCCGCAACGGTGAGCTTGGCGGAAGCCTGCGGGTCCAGCATTATCGCCTGGTAGAGGCCGTCCCGGTCCTTTTGGGTGACCGCCTCTACTGCAAGGTGCTGCACCGCCAGTGACTGCTGCGTAAGCCCAGCGACTGCGCTGGGCAATGCCCCCACCCGGGCCGGTGCCACCCGTCCTCGGCTGACGAAGCACGGCACCTCGACGCACATCCCCGAGGTGAGGTTGTCTATCAGGCCGTCGTTCATCACGTTGGCCTGGAAGCACCAGTCTTCGTTGGACTCACGGGCTGCGATCAGAGCCGGTGCGTACTCGTTGCTCATCGGCTTGAGCCACGCACCTCCCTGGCAGCGGTGCTCTTCCAACTGCACCTCTATAGGCACCGGTCGCCGGGTGAGGAACTCACCGACCGGCACCTGGAGCCGCTCGACCTCGTTCGGTTTGTCAATGAAATACGCCAGGTACTCGGCCACGTGCTTGCTCGATTCGGTCACAAAGTAGCCGAATCGCTTCATGAGGTCGAACCTGACCCGGTCGGCGTCGTACACCTCCGGACGCTCGCTCGCCTGTGCCAACGTCGGGTACATGTCCTGGCCCTCAACGCCCAAGGACAGCATCCAGGCCAGATGGTTGATGCCTGCCGACCACCACTTAAGCTCCGAGCTGGGCACGCCCAGGTACCCCGCCAGGGTTTTGGCCGTATAGTCCGCACTGTGGCACAGGCCGACGGTGGGGTAGCCGACGGTCCGCCCAATCGCCGAAACCAACATCCCCAACGGGTTGGTGTAGTTGAGGAGCAACCCGTCCGGCGCCTCGTCAGCACACGCCTGCGCGATCTCCACCAGCGCGGGGATGGTCCGCAACGCCCGGGACATACCCGCTACGCCCAGTGTGTCACCGACGGTGTAGCTCAGCCCGTACTTCGCCGTTATCTCGAAATCGTGCACGGCCGCCGAGCGGCCGCCGACCAGGATCGTGCAGATCGCGTAGTCGACACCCCGGACGCAGCTCCTCAGATCGCCGAAGCTCTGAATCGGACCAGGCGCCTTCGCCTCCTTGCGCATCTCCTCCACCAGTTTCTTGGAGGCCTGCAGCGCCTTGGCGTCGATGTCGAACAGGTGCAGCTCACAGTCCCTAGTCACGCTCTGCTGCAACAGGTCGCTCACCAGCGTGCGGGTGAAGCTCACGCTCCCCGCCCCGATGATCGCTATGACAGTCAATTTCGTTGTCCCTTCAGTGAACCATAACGGTGCCGGACGAGCCTTCACGCCAGTGCCGGCGACAACCAGGACCAACTGGTCGCCGCCGGCTGGCTGCGCGGTAGCTACCTCAGGCCTTTTTCGGCACCAGGTTGAGCAGTACGACCCCTTCGTCCGGTTGGGTCGTGGGGCTCGGGTTGGCGTACGGGTTGGACGGAGTGGGCCACCCGCTGGCATAGCTCGTGTTGTACTCGTCCTGGCCGGTCGCTTCGGTGAGAGGGATGAAAGGCACGTCCTGGAGCATAGGCACCTGGAGCTGCTTGAT
>JAKAWM010000031.1 GCA_021827285.1 Actinomycetes bacterium
CCAGGCGCCGCTGAGAACCCAGGTAGTTGGCCAGCGAAGTGACCTTCTCAGCCGTGGAGATGGGCATCGGTACCATTGTAGCGGGGACCCGCAACGAAATCTGTTGCGTGCCTCGTGGGGGGGGGGATTGAGCGTTCTGACCTACATCGGCGAGTAAGCCCCCGCGAACGCCTGTTCGATACGCGACAAAGTGCCTCTCACCAGGGAGAATGGTGGCTGTTGAAATCCCCATGATCCCAAGTGGAAGGCACCTGTCTGGTGACGAGACTAGCGAAGAAGAAGGGCAAGGTGGTGTTGGGCGCGCCCGACGGGCGGATCACCCCCAGAGCGGGCCTCCACCTGGTCGCCAAGCTTGACAAGCTGCTCAGCATCCAGGACGCGATCGACGGCGCCGGGCCACCGATCAAGCAGCGCCGTCGTGGCCTCATGCTGGGTGGGGTGCTGGTGGCACTGGCCGAGACGATGCTGGCCGGCGGCGACTTCCTCTGCGATCTCGACCACCAACGCGCAGATGCCGCAGGACTCGACCTGCGGGCCGTGCCGGACATTCCAGCGTCCACGACGGTGATCGGCCTGGGCAAGCGCTTCGACACGGTGATGCGCGCCACCGTGGAGCGGGCCAATGCACGGCTCGTCGACACGGCCTTCGGATTGCTGACCGAGAAGCGTCGCACATCGCTCGTCGCGCAGCGCCCGACCATCGATCTCGACCCGACCGACACCGAGGTCTACGGACGCCACAAGGAGGGCTCGGCATACAACTACCAGGGCCAGCGCGCCTACCGCCCGCATCCCGCGGTGTGGGCCGAGGCCGGTTGGGTGCTGGCCGCCGACTTCGGCTCGGGCAGGAGCGATCCCCGCCCCCAGGCCCCGGCCCTCCTCGCCCGTGCACTCTCCGCGCTGCCTGGTGGACTGGCCCGCCCCATCGTGCGGGCCGACTCCGGCTTCTTCGACGCCAAGCTCGCCGCCGCCGCTTTGGAGCTCAGCTGCGACTACGCCATCGCCGTCAGGCGCTCGGACTCGGTGTGGCGCGCCGAGCGCAAGATTCCTGATGGGACCTGGCGAAAGACCAAGGGCATGGACGCCGAGGTGGCCGAGTGCGACTACGTCCCCAAGGGCTGGCCGACAGGCGCACGCACGATCTGCCGGCGGGTGAGGGTCGCACGAGCAGACCTCTCCGGCGACCTGCGCAGCCGCAGGCGCCGCACCATCGACCCGAACCAGCTCAGCCTGCTCCTCTCCGGCGAGGCGGACCACGCCTATGCCTACTCGTTCATCATCTGCAATCTCGACGGCGACATCTGCGACATCGAGGCGTGGTTCCGCCAGCGAGCGCTCGTCGAGGAGAAGATCAAGGACTCGAAGCTCGGCCTGGCGCTCCGCCACATGCCCTCGGGCTACGAGCCGGTCAACGTCATGTGGATGTGGGCAGCGCTGGTTGGGCTCAACATCTCGTCGTGGCTCCAGGCCCTCACCGGACACGACGCGACCGACGGACGGGCCCATGGCAAACGACTTCGCCGTGAGCTCGTGTGCGTCGCCGCCCGCGTCACGAACCATGCCGGACGACTCGAGCTCCACGCCGCGCCCGAGGACCACACCGGCTCCTTCGGCGACGCGTGGCGAGCACTCGACACGCTGCTCGCCGCCGGCCCGTAGTCGGTCACGCATCGAACGGCCACCCGCCCGCACCACCCGCCCATGGCCGACATTCCGAATGACAAGAATCCGCCGGCTTGGTTGCACGCGTCCTCGCGTCGGTCAACGGCCGTCACGTCGGCTCACCGTCGCGGGCGCCTCGCTCCAGCATCCCCGTTCACGAGGGACCGAGGGTTACTCGCCGATGTAGGTCTGAGCAGTGAATTGTCCGGTCACTGCCAGCTAGTAGCCTCCATGGCCGCCTCGGAGCGGGGCTGATCGCTCCCAGAGACAACTCCGTCGAATACACTGGGAGCAGCAGTAATGGCCATAACCGAACAGACGCGGCACCACCTATACCAGAGATTGGAGGAGGTGCTGGGCGCTGAGGAGGCGTCGACGTTGATGGAGCACCTGCCGCCGGTCGGTTGGTCCGACGTGGCGACTAGGCGCGACTTCGAACCCCTAAACACCCGCATCGATACCCTCAATGCCCGCATGGACACCCTCGCCACCAAGGCGGAGTTCCAGGCCCTGGATGCCCGCATGGACACCCTGGATGCCCGCATGGACACCCTCGCCACCAAGGCGGAGGTCCAGGCTCTCGGCGCCCGCATGGACAGCTTCGATGCCCGTCTAGACATCCTCACTTTCCGCATCGACACCTTGCGCACGACGCTGAGCGACCGCTTCGATGCCCGCCTGGAGCGTGCCATGCGCCTTCAGACCTGGCGCCTCGTCACCGTGATGGTGGCCGTGGCTGCACTCGCGACTGCGGGCGTGCGGCTCTAGCCCCGTACGCTGGGGCGGTCGTTGCCGGCGGGGGCCAGCTTGCCGGCGGGGGCCAGCTTGCCGGCGGGGGCCGGTCGTCGCCTGTTGGCCCGGTCGTAGCCACCCAGGCGCGAATGGCCTTAGCCTCACGCTGCACTGACCGGTCTCAGGCCGTGCTCGCCGAGCGGGCCGACGGACAGGCCGGCGGCTCGCCACCGTTCAGCCAGGAGCGGCAGCGCGCCCAGGGTTGCCTTCCAGCTGCCGGGCGCCGAGGTGCAGTCGGAGTCGTGCAGGAGGACCGTAGCTCCCGGGACGAGCGTCGTCCACACCTCTTGTGACACCGACTCGGCTGTCGCCCCCCTTTGCCAGTCGTGCCCCCACGTGCTCCACAGCACCGGCCGGAGCCCGACCTGGTGGGCGGCGGCCAGGGTGCTGGCGGATAGAGCGCCGTAAGGCGGCCGGAACCAGCGAGGCTGTGTCTCGGTCAGCTGGCCGATCATCTGGCGGGCTGTGAGCAGGTCGCGTGTTGCCCAGCGTGGCCCCCGCCGCAGGTGGTTCCTATGGCGGTACCCATGCACGGCGACCTCGTGCCCCCGCCTGGCCACCTCGCGGGCCACCTCGGGCGACCGAGCCGCCATCTCACCGAGCATAAAAAACGTGGCTCGCCAGCCCAGCTCGTCCAAGGCCTCCAGGAAAGCCGGGGTGGAAGCCTCGTCCGGCCCGTCGTCAAAGGTAAGGGCCACATGCCCATGGGTACCCACGCCGGCCAGGCCTGGCATCCAGCGGTTGCGGGCCCAGCGCAAGCTGGAGGTCGCCGGGAGGAGCTGGGCCAAGGCCGTCCCGGCCACAGCCAGGCCACCCGCCACACTGGCTGTGATAGCGGCCGAGGCGGCCTTCATTCCAGGCCCCCCGGTCGGGTCTTCATTGCAGCGCGGCCAAGGGACGGCCGGCCAATCCCTGCCCGGCCGCCTGCCCGCGCAGCTCGTTGAGCAGGACAACCAGCTGTGACGGCGAAGTGCGTAGCCCGTTGACCTCGTATATGTGGTCCGGCTTCAGGAGGGGCAGGGCAAGTTCATCGCGGGGGTAGGGACCGGCGGGGGAGAGCGGGAGGGTGGCATCGGGCACCACCATGAGCAGGTGCCTCGAGTTGGCATCGATCAGGTCGAACGCGGTCAAGCTCCGGCCCGGGCAGAGGACTTGTACTGATTGGTCGGCGACCGACCCGAGCACATGGACAGAGCGTGAGTCCCACAGGGCCTGGGCCCAGGGCGCCCACGGTCCGCGGCCATGCTGGTAGCCGCCCCAGCCACCACTTTCCAAATCCGTTCCTCCTGTCGCCAGGGCGCGCACGGCTCCTGGTGCGCGGTTGGCCACGCTGGCAGAGAGAACGGCGCTGGCGTCGAGGCTGGACACGGTGGTACGGACCGCAGGGTTGACCAGCTCAGACGGGCTCAGGCGCACACCCAGGTAAAAGACATTGCCCGCGTTGCGCGGCGGGTGGGCGACCCCGATGCCGGCGGCCGCCGCCACCCCGACGCCGGCAGTGAGACCGCTCCATCCCAGCGCGCCGGCCAGGGCTGCGGCCGCGGCCGAGCGGGCGATACGCACCGCAGGCCGCAACCGGGGAAGCGGGGGCACGCCAGAGAGGGCGAGCTGCGCGACCTCAAGGGAGGCGTTGTGGGAGAAAAGGGCGGCCGCCGCAGCTAGTTGACGATCCCTGGCCGGCCCGGGCCCGCCCAACGCCTCCACCCTTTCCACCAGGCTCTGGCCATCCTTGGCCAGGTAGGAGATCCCTGCTTCGGTCATGGCGATCGCGCTCCGCCGGCCATGGCCGGCGAGCGGGCGGAAGCTGATCAACGGGAGGCCGGAACGCATGGCTTCGTAGGAGGTGAGACCGCCGGCATTTTCCACTAAGACGTCACAGGCGCCCATAAGGCCGGCCATGTCGTCGGTCCAGCCGAGCACCACGGCACGGTAAGCCTTGGCTTCGACCAGTTCTTGCAGCTGGCGTTGTAGCAATGTGTTCGTGCCGCAGGCGACGACCGGGACGAGCCCGGGACGGCGGGCCAGCAGTTCCAGAGTTTCCCGCACGTCGCCCACGCCCCACGAACCTGAAGACACAAGGACGGCCAGCTCACCGTCCTCTAGGCTCAGGCTCGCCCGTACCCGCTCTCGTTTCGCGGCGGCCGCATGGAACGAAGGGGCGACGAGGGGCTCGCAGCTGATGCTCGGCTTGCCGGTACGACGGCGGACGGCGGCGGCAGTACTCGGGTGGACGGCCAGGTTTAGGTCGATGCCGTCGTGCGCCCAGAACGGGTGGTACCCGAAGTCGGTGATGAAGTTCGCCACCGGTACCCGGAGCGCCGAGTGCCTGCGCCAACGCCGCCTGGTCCGAGTGCGCAGGTGCCCCAGCACCTGGGTGGCGACCGGGTAAGTAGACACGACAACGTCGGCCTGGCGTGCCCAGCGCAGGATGGGCCGTGAGGTGAACAGGCTGAGGAAGGCGGCCAGGGGAGGGAGCAGGAAGGGCATCTTGTACCACAAGCTGAACATCAGCTCGTAGGTCCAGGGCGCATGGCGCAGCTCAGCCTCATAGCTCCGGCTGAGCGCCCGGCCGATGCCCAAGGGGGCGGCGTCGAGAAAATCGCGCACCTCGACTCGGTGCCCCTGTTGGGTGAGCCTCCGGGCCAGTTCCCGGGCGTTGCCTTGGTCGCCCGCACCGACCGTCGCCGACACAATGAGGATCCGAAGAGGCCAGTGCCCGCGCACGTCCCAACGCTACCCGAGCGGGCTCCGGGCTTTCTACCCTAAAGCTCTTGCGTCTCCTTGGCCTTGTGCCCTTCCTTGCCCTGGTCGCTTCCTTGCCTTTGTGCGCCTCCCGGCTGCTGGCGCCTCCCGGCTGCTGGCGCCCCCCGGCTGCTGGCGCCTCCCGGCTGCTGGCCGTCTCCTTTCTGCTGGGCGTCCCCGGTACGGTTCAGTGGGCTGCCGTGCGCCCGGGGTGGCATAGTTTGGCCAACACCCGGAAGCACCGTTATTGTGATGTGCCCATGGCACGGACCGGAGGCTTTTAGGAAATGAAGGCAGTCGTGCTTGTGGGCGGCGAAGGTACGCGGCTGCGACCGCTCACCTATTTCACCCCGAAGCAGATGTTGCCGGTGGCCGGACGGCCGGTCATTGAGCGCGTCGTCGAGCACCTGGCCAGGCATGGGGTGGACGAAGTCGTTCTTTCCCTCGGCTACAAGCCTGATGCCTTCATAGCTGCCTACCCAGATGGTCATTGCGGTGGCGTCAAGCTCCGTTACGCCGTCGAGGCCAGCCCGCTGGACACGGCTGGTGCCATTGCCTTTGCCGCCAGCCAAGCAGGGATCACAAGTGAGACCTTTTTGGTAGTGAACGGCGACGTGCTGACCGACATAGATATCGGAGCTCTGGTCCGTTTTCACCAAGACAGGGGCGGAGAGGGCAGCATCGCTCTCACACCGGTAGAGGACCCGTCGCTTTTCGGCGTGGTTCCGGTGGACGCTTCAGGGCGGGTGCAGGCTTTCATAGAGAAGCCTCCGGTTGGCCAGGCGCCCACCAACATGATCAACGCAGGTATATACGTCCTCGAGCCCACGTTCCTGGAAAGGGTCCCCGTTGGGAAGCGGGTTTCGGTTGAGCGCGAGGTGTTCCCGGCTCTGGTAGGGGCGGGTTCGCTTTATGCGCTGGGCTCTGACGCCCTGTGGACGGATATGGGTACTCCGGGCAAGTACCTGGAGGCCAACCTGGTTTGGGCCCGCCGTGAGGTGGGCGGCGGCGCGGGTGGTTCGGGCGTGCTAGGCGTAGCCAACAGCGTCCTTCACGACGGCGTTTTCATTGAGGACGGCGCCCATGTCCGCGACGCCGTCTTGCTTGAAGGCGCTCAGGTCAAAAAGGACGCGTTCGTGCATGGCTCCGTACTCGGTCGTGACGTGGTGGTAGGTGTGGGCGCCATTGTCCGGGACCTGTCGGTGCTGGGCGATGGTTGGGTTGTAGAAGCCGGCGACACGTTGAGCGGGGCGCGCCTGCCGGCGGAGCCGGCTGCCTGAAAGCTGCGAACGGGGTAACTGCGCCCGACTGCCTTCCCGGAGTGGGCATGGCGTAGTTTGCCGCGTGAGGACAAGAGGTGTGGCGTACTATGCCGCGGGATTCCGCGGCATAGTACGCCTAACTCCGACCCGGGGTGCGGGAGACTGCGCCAGGCCCCTTCTTTCCACCGGCGCTCAGGCGCACCTCGCTACGCCAGCGCTTACGGAGGGTGCCCAGCGGGCTGCCGAAGGCCAGAGCGGGCTGCCGGCTGCCGAAGGGCCAGGCTGCCGAAGGCCAGGGCGGGCTGCCGGCTGCCGAAGGGCCAGGCTGCCGAAGGCCAGCGCTTCGGGCGCCTCAGCGGTTCAGATGTCGCCCGCCTGGTCCCGTCCAGCGATCAGGTGCAGCACCAGGCCAGTCCAACCGGTCTGGTGGGAGGCGCCCAGGCCGGCTCCGGTGTCGCCGTGAAAGTACTCGTGAAACCACACCAGATGGCTCCACTTGCGGAGCGCTTCGTACTCGCCGTGCACCGGCCGGTGCCCGTCGGGGCCGGGTAGGAAGAGCGAGACCAGCCGCCGAGCCAGGTCTACTGCCACTTCGGAAAGCCTCATGTAGGTGCCCGAACCAGTGGGGTGCTCAACTTGGAGGTCGTCCCCGAAGTACCGGTCGTAGCGGTGCAACGCCTCGATCAGGAGGTAGTTGAGCGGGAACCACACCGGGCCTCGCCAATTGGAGTTGCCCCCGAACAGGCCGGTGGTGGACTCCGCCGGCTCGTAGTCCACCCTGAAAGTCTGGCCGTCTATGGAGAGCACGAAGGGGTTGGCCAAGTGGTAGCGGGACAGGCTGCGCACGCCGTAAGGCGAGAGCATCTCATCTGGGTCGAGGACCCGCCTCAGGACACGTTGGAGCCCCTCTCGATCGGTGACCGACAAGAGCCGCCGGTCCCCAGCGCCGGGGATACGGGTATGGGCGATGCAGGAGGCTAGCTCGGGCTTGTTCTCGTCGAACCAGGAAATGCACGACGTGAACTCGGTTAGTTTGGCGGCCAGGTCCGGGTGGAGCGTGGTGACTGCCAGCAGGGGGACGACGCCGATCATGGAACGCACCCGGACCGGCCACTGGTCGCCTTCGCACAAGTGGACCACGTCGTAGTAGTAACCGTCCAAGGCGTCCCAGAGTCCGTGGTCGAGCATGGCCGACGCTATGTAGGTGAAGTGCTCGTAAAACTTGATGGCCACGTCTTCGTAGGTGGGGTCGGTGTCGGCCAGCCGGAGCGCCATTTCCAGGAGTGAGACACAGTACATGGCCATCCAAGCCGTGCCGTCGGATTGCTCCAAGATCCCGTTGACCGGAAGAGGTGCCGAGCGGTCAAACAGCCCTATGTTGTCCAGTCCCAGGAAGCCGCCTTCAAAGACGTTGTTGCCTTCGGCATCCTTCTTATTGACCCACCAAGTGAAGTTGATGAGCAGCTTGTGGAAGATGCGTTCCAGAAAATCGTTGTCGGGCGGGAGCCCTTGGCGAGCCCGCTGGCGGGCGTCTATCCGCCACACCGCCATGGCGGCCCAGGCGTGAACGGGCGGGTTGACGTCGCCGAAGTCCCATTCGTAGGCGGGCAACTGGCCGCTCGGGTGCATGTACCACTCGCGGCACAGCAAGATGAGCTGGCTCTTGGCGAAGGCAGGATCGAGGTGGGCCAGGGCCACAGTATGAAATGCCAAATCCCACGAGGCGTACCACGGGTACTCCCAGCTGTCGGGCATGGAGATGACTTCGCGGTTGGCCAGGTGGCGCCAAGCCGAGTTGCGGCCCTGCCTTCTTTGTGGCGGCGGTACCGGTTGGCCCGGGTCACCGTTCAGCCAGTCCTCGATGTCGTAGTGGTAGAACTGCTTGCACCAGAGCATCCCGGCTGCCGCCTGGCGCAGTATGCTGGCTTCCTCGGCCGTGGCATCGGCAGGCGCCAAGCTGGCGAAGAACTCGTCTGCTTCAACCTTGCGTTGCGCCAGGACGGCTTTAAAACGAGGGCCTAGGTCATCGTCGGCACTGGTCCCCGGAGGCCCGAACCGCAAGCGGATTTCCGCGCCCTGGCCCGGACTGAGCTGGAGTTGGTACCGGAGGGCGGCCTTGGTACCCACCTGGGCTGGGTTCACCGACTGGGACCCGCGGATGATGTAGTCGGCTATGCCGTCCTTTGGGAAACGGGGGCCGGGGACGCCCCAGAGTTTCTCCGTGTTGGTCTCGTTATCGCAGAACAGTGGCTCGGGCGCCCTGCCCTCCGGTCCGGGAGAGGCACGCAGCCATCGCTGGCCTAGACCGTCACACTCGGCCTCCACCGTGGTCACCCGGTCCGCCGAAGGAGCACCGAGCTTCAAAGTCGGCCTGGGCAGGGACGGATCCCAGCTCCAGACGTTGCGGAACCACACCGTGGGCAGCACTTCTAACGTTGCCGCCGCCGTCCCGGCATTGACAACCTCAATACGCCACAGGAGCGATTCCGGTCCCTCCTTGGACCAAGTTACCGTCACCACGAAGTACCCGCGCTCGAAGGCACCGGTGTCCATAAGTTCGTACTCGGGTGCGGTCCGGTCGCGCCGGGCGTTCTCGGCGCGCAGTTCTTCGTACGGGAACGCCTCCTGCGGGTAGTGGTACCGCCACTGCAGCCAGCTTGACGTTGGCGTGGCATCTGTGTACCACCAGCACTCCTTGACGTCTTCGCCATGGTTGCCCTGAGAGTTCGTAAGTCCGAAGAGCCGTTCTTTCAGTATGCTGTCCTTGCCGTTCCACAGGGCGAGTGCCAAGCAGAGCAACTGGCCTTCGTCGCATATGCCGGCCATGCCGTCCTCGTTCCAGCGGTAGGTACGCGAAGCGGCGTGCTCGAAAGGAAAGTAGGACCACGCGTCACCATTGCCCGAGTAGTCCTCCCGCACCGTGCCCCACGCCCTTTCAGCCAGGTATGGCCCCCACCGGCGCCAGGGAACCCCATGCTCGTCGGCGTCTTTCAAGCGCTGCCGTTCGGCGGGCAAATCGGAGGGCGGACCATCGGCTGCCGGCTTGGCGGTGAAAATCGTGCTCATACGGCGCCATCTTGGCACATCCTCGGCCTCGGCCCACAGAGGCCGGCAGGAGCGGCGAGTTGGTGGCGTTGCCGGCCTGCTTTGCTTGTCCCAACAGGACCTTTGGTGGCTGCGATTGGAACGAGGCCCGTGTGCGCACGGACCGTTTTACGACGGTACTTGACTCTTGGCATCAGAACGTCTTTGATGTGTGCAAGAGAACCGGTAGTTCCGGACAACTTCCCCGAACGCCTAGGAGGTGGCGTGAACAGATCCCAGCTAGTAGAAGAGATAGCCAGTAGCACCGGACTTGCTCGCAAACAGGCCGGTGAGGCCGTGGATGCCGTTGTAGGCACGATCGGCGCACAAGTCAAGTCCGGCAACAAGGTGACGATCTACGGGTTCGGTAGTTTCAGCCCGACGTCACGCAAAGCTCGGACCGGGCGCAATCCTCGCACCGGCCAAGCGGTCAAGATCGCTGCCGCGAAGGGCATCCGCTTCAGCCCAGCGGCTGGCCTCAAGACAGAGCTCAACTCCAAGAAGTCTGCGGCCCGCAAGGCGGCGCCCGCCAAGGCCGCGGCCAAGGCCGTTGGGCGTGGCGGGACCACCAGGGCGGCCGCCAAGGTGGCACCCGCCAGGGTGGCCAAGGCGACCAAGGCGACCAGACCGGTAAAGGTGGCCGCCAGCAACGCCGTTGTCAGGAAGGTTGCCGCGACTGCCAAGAGGGTCGCACCTGCCAAGGCGGTCAAGTCTGCGCCGAAGAAGACCGCCGCCACCAAGGCCGCGGCGAGCAAGGTGACGGCCAAGAAGGCCACCGCTACCAAGGCTGTCGCCACGAAGGCAACCAAGGCCACGAAGGCAACCAAGGCCACGAAGGCAACCAAGGCCACCAAGGCCACGAAGGCAACCAAGGCCACGAAGGCAACGAAAGCTTCCAAGAGGTAGCAAATTGTACGCCCGGGAGGAGCTTGCGGCTCTCCTGGGG
Organism: Actinomycetes bacterium; assembly: GCA_021827285.1. Classification (GTDB taxonomy): domain Bacteria; phylum Actinomycetota; class Acidimicrobiia; order Acidimicrobiales; family Palsa-688; genus JAKAWM01. Next base: position 10,489 of record JAKAWM010000031.1, read on the forward strand.
CAAAGACCCAAGATGGCCGGGGGTGGCGACCCGCTTCCCCCGGCCTTGAGCGTTCAGCACTGGCGGCAAACCCGCGCCCGGGGGATCTACACGAAAATCTCCATGTCCTCGGCCAGGTCGATGTCCCAGCCAAGTCGGCGGTCGTGGACGACCACCACCCCTAGGCCAAGCTGGACGGCCTCATCGTAATGGCGCCTGAAGGATCCCGGGCCGTAGGAGAACTTGAAAGGGGCGTTGGCGGGCAAGCTTATGACGTTGGTGCCGTCTTGGCGCCGATCAGGCACGAGGGCTATGCCATCGGTATCGGCCAGCCAAGCCAGGTGCTGGCTCAGCGGCAGGTCGCTGTGGGCTACGACCAACCTTTGGTAACCTTCCCGGGCCAGTTGCGATACGGCCATGGTGACTGCGCCGTTTAGGCCCAGTCCCGGTTCAGGTAGCGGCCGGGCCCCCATCGCCCTGGCCCAGTCCGCCACCTCGGTGTCGTCGCAGACGACGACGGCTGGTAAGGGCGAGCAGGCCTTGATCACCTGAGTGGCCATGTGTTGGGCCAGTTGCCTGCGCAGGTCGGGTGAGAGAACGGGGGACAGCCGGCGCTTGGCCTTTGAGAACGCCTTTACCGGGACGACCACCGCGGCCCTCACCGCGCCATCATAAGACCCCCGAAGGCGATGGAGGGTCGAGCCCTTCGGCTGGGGAACCATAAGCTTCCACGGTGGACGCAACGCGGGTGGCTGTGCTCGGCGCTGGTTCTTGGGGCACCGTCTTTGCCGGCCTGCTGGCCGAGCGCCATCCGGGCAGCGTTCGGCTGTGGGCACGTGACCCGGCTTTGGCGGAGGAAATGGCTACCCAAAGGGTGAACCGCCGCTACATGCCCGAGCTACAACTGCCCCGGGGGCTGGAGGTCACGGGGTCGTTGCCAGAGGCCGTCAGCGGCGCGGGCGTGGTGGTGATGGCGGTGCCGTCGCGCTGGGCCCGGGGCGCCATTTCGCCGGCCCGTGCATGTACCCGCCCCGACGCCGTCATGGTCAGCTTGACCAAGGGGATAGAACCGGGGACTTGGCTGACGATGAGCCAGGTCATGTCGGAACTGTTCCCCGGCCGGCAGGTGGCCGTGCTGACCGGTCCCAATTTTGCGGGCGACATAATGCTCGGCCGGCCGGCTGCCACGGTGGTCGCTTGCCGGGACGCCGGTGTGGCCCGCCAGCTCCAAGGGCTGTTCGCCTTTTCCCGTTTGCGTATCTATACGCATCACGACGTTGTCGGCTGCGAGTTGGCCGGGGCACTCAAAAACGTCCTGGCCATGGCGGCCGGTATGGCCGACGGGCTGCAAGCCGGGGACAACGCCAGAGCCGCGCTGGTTACCCGAGGACTGGCCGAACTTTCCCGTCTGGGCGTAGCCATGGGCAGCCACCCGCTGACTTTCTCTGGTTTGGCCGGTCTCGGCGACTTGGTGCTCACTTGCACGAGCGATCGGAGCCGCAACCGGCGTGTGGGGCTCCTACTGGGGGCCGGAAAGGGACTAGGTGAGATCCTGGAGGGCATGCAGCAGGTTGCCGAAGGTGTGAGCACGGCAGCCGGCGCGGTGGCCCTGGCGGCCCGCTACGGTGTCGAACTGCCGATATGCGAAAAGGTGGCGGCGGTCCTAGAAGGGCGAACGACGCCGGGCGAGGCCGTGGCGGCGCTGCTTGGCCGGGAGCCCACTCACGAGTTGGCGGGCTCGCCGCCATGGCCATGATGGAGCGCCTCGCCCGATGGAGGCACCCGGTACAGGAGGCGGGCGGGCGGAGGCGGCGCAGGGTAGCCTGCACACCATGAAGGTCGCTTTCGGGACGGACGACCGCACTCCGGTCACAGATGAACTAAAGAGGGATCTGTCCCGCCTCGGCCACGACGTAGTGGAGGTGGCTGATCCTC
>JAKAWM010000032.1 GCA_021827285.1 Actinomycetes bacterium
CATCGCTAGCGGTGATATCGACCGGGCCCACGAGGTGCTGAGGCGGACCACGGTGCTGCCAGACGTGTGCTCAAGAGTGTGTGACCAGGCCGTGCAGTGCGAGGGCGCCTGCACTTGGTCGCTGGCTGGGAGCTCGCCGGTCGCGATCGGGGCACTTGAGCGTTTCGTGACCGACCACACCCCAGTACCACCACCCATACCGGCCGCGGCGGCGGGTATGGGCCTGTCCGTGGGCCTCGTCGGCTCTGGCCCGGCAGCGATCGGGAGCGCCTTCGAACTGGTGGCAGCGGGTGCGGCGGTAACCGTGTACGAGGCCGACCAGGAGCCGGGGGGGCTCTTGCGCTGGGGTATCCCGGCCTTCACCCTCCCTCTGGCCGTCAGCGAGCGGCCCTGGCGCCAGCTGGAGGAGGCCGGCGTAGTGGTACGGCGCGGCCATCGCGTGAGCTCCAACGAGCTCGACGCCCTCCTCGATTGCCACGACGCTCTCATCCTGGCCAATGGCGCCGGCGTCCCGCTTCGGCTGCCGGTCGCGGGCGCCGAGTTACCGGGCGTCGAAGACGCGACGTGGTTCCTCACCCGGGCCAAAACTGCGCTTGCGGAGGGCCGGGTTATCCCGGACCTCGCTGAACTGGCGGCGCGCTCGAGCACCGGCGTCCCCGTGGTCCTCGTCCTTGGGGCTGGCAACACCGCCATGGACGTGGCCCGTAGCGCTCGCCGGATGGGAGCGCGGGCCATCTGCATCGACTGGATGGACCGGCGCTTCGCGCCCGTGCGACCCGATGAGCTGGCCGAGGCGGAAGCGGAGGGCGTCGAGGTGCGCTTTTCGACCACGCTGCGCTCCCTGGAAGAAAAGGCGGGGCGAGTCGGGCAAGCCTGGCTCTCGCGCACCGTCCAACGCCGCGTCGGCGACCGCCCCGAAGTGCTCGAAGGGCCCGGTACGGCCGAGGAGGTGGCCGTCGACTTGGTCGTGGCCGCCATGGGCTACCGGAACGACCCCTCGTTCACCGCCGTACTGCCGGGGACACCCGTCAGGCGCGAAAGCAGTGGGCAGGCCGACCGCCACTGGCTCGCCAGCGGGATCCTGGCCAACCCCGCCCCGCCGGCCGCCCGGGGCCGCCCCGTTGGGCAGCTCGCCTTGGGCCGTGAGACGGCACTGGTGGCCTCAGCCTTCCCGTTCCGGCCGCGCACCTGGGTGGCGGGCGACGCCCTTGTCGGCCCCTCCACGGTGGTCGAAGCGATGGCTCAGGGCAGACAGGTGGCCCAGGCCATCCTGAGAGCCCAGCCCCGCCGGCCCGGCCGCCCGGTCAGGGCCAGCCTGGGGCGCGTCCTCATCGCCTACGAGAGCCGGTCAGGGCACACCGAGAAAGTAGCGGCGGCCCTGGCCGACGAGCTCGACGGCCGCGCTGACCTCTTGATCAGCCTCCCACTCGGTCGAGTAGGCCCGAGCGAGCTTTCGGCCTGCGACCTCCTCGTCGTGGGCACGTGGGTAGAAGGCTTGGTGCTAATGGGGGTCGGGCCAGCCAAGGCCACTCGCCAGTGGTTGGCGCGCCTACCCCGGCTGGCCGGCAAACCGGTGGCGACCTTTTGCACCTACGGGTTCTCACCCATGGGGACGCTGGCCGCCATGCACCGGGCGCTGGAAGCCAAAGGTGCAGAAGTAGTGGCCGAGGCCGCCTTCGGCCCCCGGCAGGCGGCCGAGGCAACCACGTCGGGCCCCGGGTCGTTCGCCCGGGAGCTCATCGAGCGTTGTGCACCGGGGCGGGAGCCGGCCCTGGCTGGCTAGTGCTGTAGGCGCCGACCGCTCCCTCCTTTTCCCGGGTTTGCGGTTCATGAGGCAGCGTGGTCAAGAGGTCGGGAGACCCACGAGCGTTCATCTGCTAGCTGACCTCGATGGTAGTCGGTAGGTGTGGAGCATGTCTTGGTCAGCTACCCCGTGCTTCCGGGCGCTCGGGAGCACGACCGGGTCCATCGCCTCTCAAGAAGCCTCGGCCCCCAACCTCATAAAGCGCCTCTGAACTGCGGAGGGAGTGGGATTTGAACCCACGGGGAGCTTGCACTCCCAAGGCTTTTCAAGAGCCTCGCATTCGGCCGCTCTGCCATCCCTCCCGGCGGGCGGTGCTGCGCACCCGACGGCGACCAAGGCTAGTTGCTAGCGCTCGATGTGGTCCCGTAGCCCTCGGATCCACAAGTCAGCCGCCCGCCAGGCATCGCTGGCTGCTCGTCGGCGCTCCTCCCCATGGGCACCGCCCGCAGGGTACGAACCGAGGAACTTCACGGCTAGGAGCGATGCATGCAGCTCCCGGAGACAGTCGGCCACCACTTCATCAGCCAGGTGACCATCGACGTCGATCACAAAGCAGTACTCGCCCAGCGCCTTTTTGGTCGGCCGCGATTCGAGCTTGGTGAGGTTGAGCCCCCTGGCCGCGAACTGGCCGAGGATGGTATGGAGGCTCCCGGGATGGTCAGATGACTGGAAGCACACAATGCTTGTCTTGTCATGGCCCGTCGGGGCCGGGATACCCCATTCAGGGCGCGCCACCAAGGCGAAGCGGGTTGTGTTGTCATCGTGGTCCTCGATGCCTGAAACCAGCACCGAAAGGCCGTACAGCTGCGCGGCGCGCTTGGTCCCGATGGCGCACAGCTGCGGGTCCTGCGCCTCCGCCACCCTGCGGACGGCATCACCGGTAGAGGCGCTCGCCTCCTCCTCGGCGCCTGGGAGGTGGGCGGCCAGCCAACCCCGGCACTGGGCGGTAGCGACAGGTATGGAGATCACCTTCTTGACCCCAGAGAGCTGGGCTCCCGCCAACCCGACCAAGCACTGGTCCACGGACAGCTGCAGCTCGCGCACAACCCACAGGTCATGGGAAAAGATGAGCTCGTCCAGGGCGATGTTCACCGTGCCCTCAATGGAGTTCTCAAGGGCCACCAGACCGAGGTGGGCTCGCCGGTGCTCCACCGCGTTCAGGACATCGGAGAAAGTGGCCAGAGGCACACGCTGGGCGGAAGCCAGGTCGGCCTGATTGAGCAGCGCCTCTTCCGTGAACGTGCCCTCCGGCCCCAGGTAGGCGACCGTGGTCGTAGGGGTCACGAGCATGCCAGAGAGCATAGGACCGTACCCTGGCGGTAGTTTCCGGGCACCATGCCACCGGGGGCCCAGCAGGACGGGCCCGCTGGGCCCAGTCAGCAGGCCCGGCGGTCCAGCAGGCCCGAGAACCCGCACCCAAACCCGCCAGAGCACCCAGGCCCGGCGCACTCTGCCGCGGTCAGGCAGACAGTTTGGCGTGATATGCCGCGGATTTTCGCGGCATAGTGCACCCAGCCGTCCGGGTGGGCGCGGCATAGTGCACCCAGCCGTCCGGGTGGGCGCGGCGCAGCGGGGCGAGGCGGCCGTCAGGCGGAGTGTGGCCACGAGGGTGGTCACACGGGTAGCCACGTGGCAGCATGGGCAGCAGTGGACGAAGCTTCCCTCTACAGCCTGCTGGACGAGCTGAAAGCCGGGGCCATTGGCCCCGACGAAGCTGTCCGCCGTCTCCGGCGCTTCCCTTACGGTGACCTCGGCTTTGCCAAGGTGGACCACCACCGCCTCCTCCGCCAAGGTCTCCCCGAGGCCATCTACGGGCCGGGCAAGTCGGCTGCCCAATGCGCGGCCATCGTAGGAGAGCTTCTCTCCGAGCCAGACGGCGGGCCAGTTGTGCTTTCTCGGGCCACGCCGGACCAGGCGGCCCGAGCCCTGGCCGAGCACCCGGGCGGCCAGGTCACAGGCTCGACCGTCGTGTGGCGCCCCTCCCCGCCCAGGACTGAGCGCGTCGGGGTGTTCGCGGCCGGCACCGCCGACCTCGGGGTGGCTGAGGAATGCATCGCCACGCTCGGCGCCTTCGGGTTCGCCCCCGCACTCATAACCGACTGCGGCGTGGCCGGCGTGCACCGGCTGCTGGAACACGAAAGCCTGCTCCACTCCGCCGATGCCGTAGTCGTCGTGGCCGGGATGGAAGGGGCCCTCGCCAGCCTTGTGGCCGGGTTAACCGCGGCACCCGTCGTTGCCGTACCGACCAGCACCGGCTACGGGTCTTCTTTCCAAGGGGCAACTGCCCTTCTCGCCATGATGGCAAGTTGCGTCCCGGGGCTGTGCGTGGTCGGCATAGACAACGGCTTCGGTGCCGCCTGGGTGGTCGCCCGCGTGCTCCGCAAAGCCAAAGCGTCCACCACGTGACCCGAACTGCGTGGTGGCACTGCTTTTCCGGGATCGCCGGCGACATGGCCCTGGCTAGCCTCCTTGACGCTGGGGCTGACCCAGAGATGGTCATGGACGGGCTCAACGAACTGGGGCTGGAGGGCTGGAGCACCGAGGTGACCAAGACCGTTAGAGGTCCGCTGGCGGCCACGCGCGTCGAGGTGCGCATCGATCCGAGCGAGGCCGGCACCGAGCGCACTTGGGCAACGGTCCTGCGGATCTTGGACCAAGCCGGTTCCTTGCCCGAACGAGCCGTCCAGCGGGCGAGGAGGGTCTTCGCCGCCTTGGCGGAAGCCGAAGGACGGCTGCACGGGCTGCCGCCAGAGGAGGTGCACTTCCACGAGGTGGGCGGCGTCGATGCCATCATCGATATCGTCGGCACCTGCCTGGCCCTGGAGAGCTTGGACATAGGCACGATCAAGTCAAGTCCGGTCACCATCGGGACCGGCACGCTCAGGAGCGCCCACGGCCTGCTGCCCAACCCGGCCCCGGCTGTCGTCGCCCTGTTGGAGGGTGTGCCCGTTCAGGGTTCTGACGAGACGGCCGAGCTGACCACCCCTACCGGCGCCGCCCTGGTGGCGACCCTCAGCGGCTCCTTCGGGCCCATTCCCAGCATGAAGGTTAAGTCTTGGGGTTACGGTGCCGGGAGCCGAGACCTGGCCAACAGGCCGAACGTGCTCCAGGTCGTGGTCGGTGAGCTGGAGGAGCCGGAGGACGGCCTCGCCAGCTGGCAGGAGCTCGTCCTGGTCGAGACCAACGTCGACGATGTGACCGGCGAAACCCTCGGTTACACCCTGGCTCGTTTGCTGCAGGCTGGTGCGCTGGACGCCTGGGCCGCACCCGTCGTGGGCAAGAAGGGCCGGCCCGGGCACCTCCTGAGCGCCCTGGCCAACCCCTGCGTAGTGCCACAACTGGTGGAAGTCATCGTCACCGAGACCGGCGTCCTCGGTTGGCGCCAGCAAATGGTCCAGCGCGCCGCCTTGACCCGGCGTGCGCTCGAAGTCGAGGTCGGAGGGCAAAAGGTCCGGGTCAAGGCCGGGCCCTACCGCCTAAAGGCCGAGCACGACGACTGCGTGAGCGCAGCCAGCCGTTTGGGTTGGCCCGCCCGTGAAGTGGCCAGGCGTGCCGAAGAGGCCGCCCGGTTGATCACCTAACGTCGTCTCTATGGGCTTTGACCTCGAGTTGGCGTTGGCGGCCGTTGACATTGCGGACCGTGTTACCCTCAGTGCCTTCCGCCGGGCCGACTTGCTGGTCAGCACCAAGGAGGACGAGACGCCCGTAACAGAAGCCGACCGGGGAGCAGAATTGGCCGTGCGGCGCTTCTTGGCAGAGCAACGACCGGCCGATGCCATCCTGGGCGAGGAAATGGGTAATGAAGGAGGGGGCACCCGCCGCTGGTACGTGGACCCTATCGACGGGACGGCCAATTACGTCCGGGGCATCCCCATCTGGGCCACCCTCCTCGGCCTGGAAGTGGACGGCCACATGCAGTTGGGCGTCGTGTCGGCGCCTGCCCTCGGGCGCCGGTGGTGGGCCCAGAGGGGCGAAGGGGCCTTCGCCGGGCCACCGGGCCAACAAGGGGAGCCTGTTGGCGTATCGAGGATCCCGAGGTTGGCCGACGGGCAGGTTTCCCTAGGCGATGTTACCGAGCAGCTGGTCAGGGTGGCGGCCCGGGCCAAGCGCGACCGGGGGTTCGGGGACTTCTGGCAGCACATGCTGGTGGCCGAAGGTGCTTGCGAAGCAGGGCTCGACCCGGTGGTGTCGATTTGGGATGTCGCCCCCCTTCAAGTGATAGTCGAAGAAGCAGGTGGAAAGTTCACGGATTTCGCGGGCCGAGCGCGCCTCGACAGCGGCAACGCCGTATCCAGCAACGGCCTGGTCCATGACGAGGTCATTGCCTTGCTGTCCGGCCCATGAGCACGGCCAATGACGACGAGGCGTACATGGACGACGAGGCGTACATGCGCATGGCGCTTGAACTGGCAGCCCGAGCCCGCGATGAGGGTGAAGTCCCCGTAGGAGCCGTGGTCGTACAAGCGGGCGCGGTGACCGGTCGGGGGGCCAACCAGCGAGAAGGCAGCGGGGACCCCACCGCCCACGCCGAGATCGTCGCCCTCCGCCAGGCCGCCACCACCAGCGGGTCGTGGCGGCTGGAGGGGGCCGCGCTCTACGTGACCCTCGAGCCATGCCCGATGTGCGCTGGCGCCTTGGTTGCCGCTCGCGTGAGCCGTCTCGTCTTCGCCGCGCCCGACCCAAAGGCGGGCGCCTGCGGCTCGCTTTACAACCTTTGCTCGGACCCGCGGCTGAACCACGAGGTCTCCATAACCCGAGGCGTGCTGGCCAGTGGATCGGCGGCGCTGCTGAACGATTTTTTTATATCTAGGCGCCACTCCACAGGCTGAGCCGCCTCCGCCGCGGATCGGCGGCGGTGTTATTGCCTATGCCTTGGCAAATAGCGCTTTGACCCAGGCCACCAACTTTGGCACGTACGCCGTGTCCATTTTGGCCAGGTCCACCGTGTCAAGTGCCTCACCCGCTTGGACGAGGTAGCCCTTGGAATAAGCGACAATATTGGGGTAGCACCACGCTGACGCGCCGCTACCTATGCAGTGGACGATGTCGATGGCGTCCTTGCCCAGCGCAGGTACCGATTGAACTATGGACTTAGGATTGAACTGCTTGGTGACCTTGACCTGGTTATTGAAGTCGGCCACGGTCTCATGGCCGTCCATCGTGTCTGTGACGGTCGAGTTGGTGTTGCCAACCTCAGCATAAGTGCAGGTGTCCTGGGGCTCGCCGTAGAGATGCCAGTCAGCCTTGCCCAAGGAGACATGAAAGATCTTGGACACCGTGACCGCCGTGAGCAACTTGGCACACAAAGGTGGGCAGTTGCGCAGCTCCACACCCGGGCCGCACGAGGTCGTCACCCCGAAAGCGCCCGCGCTAACGTCCCAACCGGGCACAGCCGTCAGACCCGCGCCCAGCAAAGCGCCGGCCAGGGTAGCGGCCAAGTAACGGGCGGGCCGCCTGCGTACCGTTTCAATTTGCATCTCGTACCCTCCTCGATAATTGCCGGAGCCTCGCTCCCCGGTCACCGTCAGTTGCCGCCCGCCGCCTCCGGCGGCCCGCAGGTCCCGGGCTTGTGCGACTCCCACTGGTTTGACTCGTACGCTTTTTTGAAGATGGTAAGGTCTTTCAACCCAAAGATAGTAAGGGCTGCGCCCGTATAAAGGGCGGCATCCCCGCTCACTTTCTGGCAGGGCGGGTAAATCTTGCCATGGACCGGCAAGGTCGTCCCTGGCGTGAAGTACCCAGCCAAATGGGCCAGGAGAGAACCGAACAAGGTCGCGGTGCCGAAGATGCTCAGTTCGATGCGGGGGGCTTCGACGTCCACGCCGAAGCCGGTAGCTGGCGCGAACCCGGCCGTCACCGTTTCGCCCGTAACCCGGAACTGGACCTTGCCGAGCGAGCCGGAAGCGGACAAGCCAGAGCCACCACCGGTTATGTTGAGATTGGAGTTGTACTCGACCTCTACCTTGCCACCGCTGGCACCCTTCTCGGATATGGCCGGGTAGGCAGCCAGGCTGGCCTTTATGGCGAGCAGCATAGGGATCGGCCCTACCCAAAACGGCACCTTGAACGCCACCGGTATGTGCAAGGTGACTATTTTCCCGAGCGACGAAACCGCACCCGTGGTTGCCGCGTGCCATTCCACCGTGGTGTCACCGGTCAAGTCCCCTTGCCGGTACTCGAAGCTTTGGAGCTGGCTGTCCTTTATCAGGATATCGTCAAAATCGTTCAAAGTACGCAAGTGGGCTTCGGCCTTTAGGAGCATGGAGCCGTCGTCTTTACGCGCGCTGAGGTTCATGACCAAGCCCGCCAGGGAGGACTCATCAAAGTGCAGGTTCACCTGAAAACCGTCAATGGTGCCTTGGTAATCGACCGTCCCCGGCCCCGAGGGGCACCCGAGGCAGCCAGCTTCGGGTACCCCGCTCGCCGCCTCGGAGTAAAGGGCGGGGCGAGCTCGGTGCAGGCCCGCGCCCACGCTTACCAGCATCAGAGACGAAGTGGTCACGTCGGCGGGGAAATTTATGTCCCAGCCGATGTGCCCGTTCTTTATCGCCTGGAGCAAGGTGGCGGGAGTCATCGTCACCACCGTCCGCCCTCCGGTCCTGCTCACGGAGGACACTCGCCCCAGCGCCCGGCCTCCGATCAGCAAGATGTTGCCGGCGTGGAGCCCCACCAGTTGGGGCACAGATGCAGCAAAGCTAAAGGTGCGCCCGTCGGGGGAAGTGCTCTTCAGGATCTTCGGTACCAGTGCCGGGTCTAGCACCACCGTGCCCGGGGTGTAGGTGACGTCGTAGGTTGTTGACCCGCGGCCGAAAGGCATGATCTGGTGGCCTTGCGCCGCCGCGGGAGATGCCCCGGGGGCCGCGAGCACGCTGGTGCCCAAGAGGGCTACGGCCGCGGCCACGCTCATCACGCGCCGCCCCGTCCCACGGGTTATGCGGGCCATAGTGGCAGCGTCGCGCTCACGTGCCATGGTAAGCATCGGGTGAACGCCCCCAAGTTAGGTTCGCCGATCGCCGGTTGCCGGTAAAATCTGAGTACATGTGTTCCCCGACCTTAGGGTGTCATGGCCGCTCCGGTGCTCGCATCAGGTCCGGCACCTGATCTTTCGCTCTGGCCGTCCTAAAGTCGGCCCATGAACCCGGCGACAACCTTGGTCGGCCCCGGTCCCCTGCTCGAGCGGGCGGGCGAACTGGAGGAGATCAGTTCGGTCTTGGCGAGCGCCCGGGCGGGCGAAGGCCGCGCGCTCGTGATCGAGGGCCCCCCGGGCATAGGCAAGACGGCGCTCCTGCAAACTGCCTGCCACCAGGCTGAGGAAAGCGGCATGGTCGTCCTGGCAGCAAGAGGCGAGGAGCTGGAGATCCACTTCCCCCACGGGGTGGTGCGGCAATTGTTCGAGCCGCTCTTGCGGCGTATGGCTCCGGACGCCCGCCGAGACCTGCTCTCGGGGGTAGCAAGCCTCGCCGCCCCCATCGTGGGGGGCGAGGCAGAGGTCGCCGAGCGCGAAGCCAAGGGTGCTACGGCGCTTGCTCGCACCCACGGGTTGTACTGGTTGGTCGTCAACCTTTCCCAGCGGGCGCCCGTGCTCATGTGCATCGACGACGCCCACTGGGCCGACCAGTCATCGCTGCGGTTCCTGTTCTTCTTGGTACGCCGGCTGACCGGCACAGCCGCTACCGTGCTCATTGCCGTGCGGCCCAACGAGCGTGGCGCCGGGCTCTCGGCCGATCTCACCCGCGAACCATCGGTGCTCCTTGTCCGCCCGACGCCACTGAGCGAGCACGCCGTCGCCCGGATGCTCACCGCAACGCTTGGTCAGCCACCTGACCTGCCCTTTTCGGCTGCCTGCCGGGCAGCTACTGGCGGTGTCCCCTTCCTCGTACGGGAGCTGGTTGGTGCTCTGGCGGCCCAAAGGGTAACGCCGGCAGCCGACCAGGCGCCCCGGGTACAGAAACTGGGCCCGCGCACGGTTGCGCTGGCCACGCTGGCACGGTTAGCCCGGGAGTCAGAGGCCTGTGTGGCTCTGGCCCGTGCCGTCTCGGTCCTGGGCAACGAGGCGCAGCTACCCCGCGCCGCTCGCTTGGCCGAACTGGACGGCGTTCAGGCATTGGAGGCACTAGATGTGCTGGTGGCTGGGGACGTACTGCGGGCGGGCCAGCGGATCGAGTTCGTCCACCCCATCCTACGGACGGCGGTGCACGAAGACCTTCTGCCCGGCCAACGCTCAGTCCTCCACCGCAAAGCGGCGGCACTGCTCGCGGCCGAGGGCGCCGACATAGACGCCATCGCGGCGCAGCTTCTGGCCAGCGACCCCGCTGGCTCGGAGGAGGTGGCCAGACAGCTACGCGACGCCGCCTTACGTGCCCTAGCCCGCGGGGCACCCGAAGACGCCGTCGCCTACTTGGCCCGGGCGCTACAAGAGGCTGGAGACCGGCAGTTGCGCGGCACCCTATCGTTCGAGCTGGCCAAGGCCGAGAAGCTGGTAGGCGACCCGGCCGCAATAGAGCACTTCGCCCAAGCCCGCCGCCTGTCCGACGACCCCATTTTCAGAAGCCGCGCCGCGCTCGAACTTTCGGGCCTGCTCGTCCTATCGGGCCAGTGGGACACCCCAGCCGCCGTTATCGAGGAGGCCCTAGCCGAACTGGGAGACCGCGACCGGGAGTTGTCCGAGCGGATGGAGCGGCTCCGGGCCGGCCGTGCCGCCTACGATCCCCGCCACGTGGCCGATTACAACAGCCGGCTCCCTCGGTTACGCGAGATCGCGGCTCGGGACAGCGTGGGAGCACGCTCTATGGCGCTCCTAAATGCCTTGATCGCCGTCAACCGAGGGGCCAAGGGCCCGGGCGACGCCGCCTTGTTGAACCGCGGTTGGGACGTCAGGGCGTTGCTGGCGGCTGGCATGGACGAGTGGGCGCTCGACCAGGGCATCGGTGCCCTGGTCCTGAGCGAGGAGCTCGACCAGGCTCGGGAAGTGGCCGAGGCCATGCTTGGCTCGGGACGCCAGCGAGGCTCCCTGCTCTCCTTCATCACCGGCAGCGGGTTCCGAGGTTGGGTAGAAGCCCGCCTGGGCCGGCTGGGCGCGGCGGAGAGCGAAGCCCGGGCCGCCCTCGAACCAGCCCGCGAGCAGAACATGAGCTTCGCCCTGCCGTTCCTGTTGTGGGCAGCCACCGACGTCCTGCTCGAGCGGCCCGAGGCCGCTGACTTGGCCGCGCTGACCGAGCAGGTGGGCACGGGCACCATGGCCGAGACCTGCAACGGGGCGTACCTCTATGAGGTACGCGGACGCGTGCGCCACATGGCGGGCCAGACCGAGGCCGCAGTACTGGACCTGCGTCGCGCCGGAGCCATCTACCGAGCCCTTGGGTTCTGTAACCCGAACGCGACCAGCTGGCGTTCGGGCCTGGCGATGGTCTTGAGGACCGAGGAGCCGGCCGAGGCCCGGCGCCTAGTCCTCGAAGAGCTCGAAGACGCTCGCCAGGTCGGGCACGCCCGGGGCGTTGGCGTGTCGTTGCGTACACTTGGGCTTCTGGACGGGGGCGCGAGCGGGCTCCAGCACTTGGACGAGGCCGTGAAAGTCCTCGGGGCGTCAGTGGCCCGTCTCGAGCAGGCTAGGGCGCTGGTGGATTTGGGATCCGCTTTGCGGCGAGCCGGTCAGCGCACCTCGGCCCGCGAACCGCTCCGGGGTGGCCTGGACATCGCCGTGACGGCCGGCGCCACCCGCCTTGCCGAAAGGGCCAACGCGGAACTGACCGCAGCCGGCGCCCGCCCCCGCCGGCTCCGGGTCACCGGCCCCGAGGCGCTCACACCAAGCGAGGTGCGGGTGGCGCGTTTGGTAGCTGACGGGCTCACGAACAACGAGGTGGCCCAAGCCCTGTTCATCACGCCAAAGACGGTGGACACCCACCTGTCCCACGTCTACACCAAGCTCGGCATCTCTTCCAGGCACGCCCTCGCCGCCGCTCTGGCTAATGAGCCGGCAGCCTGAGTGGATAGGCGTCCAGAATTGAGGCCCGGACATGGCTGAAAGCCCTCGTCCCCGTCGCGCGGGACCGGGACGTCACGATCACAGGGTTCGCGATCAGGGGGCTCATGATCAGGGGGGTCATGATCAGGGGGGTCATGATCAGGGGGGTCATGGTCGCAGGGGCCACAACGCGCTAGGGCAGGTCACGGTGGGTACCAACGTCGGTTACCTCGCCGCGGCCTTGGCGCTTATAAGCGCCTTCATGGTCGGCGAGGTCGTTGCTGCGGTCGTCTCGGGCTCGCTCGCACTGCTCTCGGACGCCGGGCACATGCTCACTGACGTGGGAGCCCTCAGTGCCTCCCTCTGGGCAGCCCGGCTCTCGGCCCGCCCTGCCGGTGGCATCTGGACCTACGGCTTGAAACGAGCGGAGATCGTATCCTCTGCTGCTAAC
>JAKAWM010000033.1 GCA_021827285.1 Actinomycetes bacterium
CCGAGCAAGCCTCAAATCGCCCTCCTGTCCCTCAGCACCCAGGGCCCGGCCCCAAGCCGGTCCTCGCCGTACAGGCTACCCTCACGTCCGAAGACGGTGACACCGGTCATCGGCAATCGATCGGCATGGATGGTCCTCACGATGCTCCGGGCCTCCACAGCCGTAGCATTTCGCGCCGCCAGGCTGATCGCGCTCGGGCCGCCTCAACCGTCTCAGGATGCACCAAGCGCGTGAAGGTCGGTTCCCCGGGCCCGCGATGAAAGGCGAAAGCGCGCGCCTCGACCTCTGTGTCGGCCTTGGTGTAATGGGCTCGCTGGAGTAGGTAACCCCGCCACGACGGGACGAGGAACGTCTCTACGAACTTGGCTGGCTCGGTCACATCCTGAAAGACGCCCCAACGGGTGGCTCCCAGGCGGCGGCGAACTATGCGCAGGTCGGCCATGGCCGAAAGGAAGTCCTCCACGTCTTCCATAGCTAGGCGGTATTCGGCCAGAACCAGTACCGGACCGTCTTCGAGGCGGACGTGCTCACCTATGCTGAGCGCCGGGTTGGCCACGAGTTGCAAGGACGAACGGTCAACCACGGGCAGGCCGAACCGCGGTACCAGCACGATGCCGGGCACGAACGCGGCCGCCGCGATCAGCAGTGTGCCCCGCAGGGGCACGAAAGAGTCGATGATCCCGAAGCCGATCCCACCCAGGACGAAGGGGGCCTGGAGCACGACGTAGAACAGCGACAGCGCTCGAGTTTGGACCCATTCCGGAGTGACTTGCCGAGCGGCGATAATGAACGCTACGGTCGCCCACACCCAGGCCGCACCGGTGACGAACAGCACGGGGACGGCTGTCCAGCGAGCTGGCCAGATCACGAGCGCGATCACGGCGGCCATGTTGGCCACAGTTGCCGCCGCTACGATGGCGTCGAGGTGCAGGCGGCCCTGGAGGCGCGGCAGGCTGAGGGCGGCCAGCATGGCGCCGGCCCCGCTGACCGCCAGGACAAGGCCATAGCCGAAGGCCGATGTGTGCAGGTAACGGGCGGCGAAAAGCGGGAGAAGTGCACCCAGCGCAACCGCTGGTGTCACGTACAAGGCTGTGCGCGCGGCGATGGAGCGCAGTCCCGGCGTATTGGAGAAATAGCGCCAGCCCGAAGAAACCGCGCCGAGCAGGCTCTCGGTCGCCGTCCCACCTCGGGTCGACAGCCTAACGTCGGCCCGCCCTCGCCACAGTCCAAGGAACCCGACCAAGGGCAACATCACGGCGCTGCACAGGGCGAAAAATGCTGTCGTGCCGGCGCCGTGCAGCACGGTACCACCCAGTACCGGCCCCACGACCTGGCCTATGTTCCATTGAAAGCTGTCAATGCTGAAGGCGACCGGCACGAGGTCAGACGGGACGAGGCTGGCCACGGTGGTCCACCACGAGGGTGAGGACATCCCGTTGGCGACCCCCATCCCGGCCAACCCCATGAGAAGAGTGGCCGGGGTCAGCACGCCTGTCGCGGCCACCACCGCCAGAAATGCTACGGACGCCGTGAGCAGTACCTTTGCTGCCAGGAGCATCTCACGCCGATCGCGAGAGTCCGCGGCTGCCCCGGCAATGACGACGGTGAGGACGCCACCCAGGGGGCTCATGGCCGACGCCATGGTGACCAGGACAGGCGAGGTTGTCAGGCGCTCCATGATGAAGCCGCCCACCAGTGAGACCATCCAAACACCGATGTTGGCGGACATGCCGGTGCCCTCGAGCCATCGAAAAGCTCGGCTGCGAAGCGGGGCGAAGAGGGGCATCAGTGGTTGGGTTGCTGTCCTGAACTACTTCGTGAGCCCACCATTACCCATGTAAGCACCCTCTGGGGTGCGATTCGGTAAAGCCGTGTTCGCTAGACGAACAGAAGTACGCGTCCTGGCAGTAACAGCCCGATAGGATGTCCGCATGGCGAACGACACGTGGTTTGAGGATGAAGGGGCAATCGCTGGATCCCAACCCAGAGCAGCGTCAAAGGAGTTTGTCCGCTCGGTAGACCGAGCTTTCGCCATCCTGCGGGCCTTCGGCCGAGACACGCCCACGTTGACTCTTTCCCAAGTGGCGCAACGAACTTCGCTCACCCGGGCCAGTGCCCGCCGTTTCCTTCTGACTCTCGAGTCCCTCGGCTATGTCGGTTGCGAAGGACGGGAGTTCTTTCTCCGCCCCCGTATCCTCGACCTTGGCTTTGCCTACCTGTCATCGGTCCCCCTGTTCGACATCGTCGAGACGCATATGGAGGCGATGGTCCAGCAAGTACAGGAGTCTTCCTCGGCATCCGTGCTGGACGGGACCGATATCATTTACACGCTGCGGGTGCCCACCAAGCGGATTATGAGCGTTCAGATAGAGGTGGGGACTCGCCTGCCCGCTTATGCGACATCGATGGGGCGAGTGCTCCTGTCTGCTCTAAAGCCTGCACAACTAGATGGTTACTTCCGCCACGCCAAGATGGAGCGGCTGACGCCACTTACCGTCACCGATGAGCAACAGGTGCGAGTTGCATTGGACGAGGTGAGGCAGCAGGGATGGTGCCTGCTCGATCAGGAGCTGGAGGTCGGCGTACGCAGTATTGCCGTCCCCCTCCATGACTCGGCGGGGCGCGTCTTTGCGGCCATGAATATCTCCACCAACGCAACTCGCGTAGCCTCTGAACGCCTCTTGAACGACTACCTCCCGGTCTTACGCGAAACGGCGGCGACTATTGACGAGGAGATCAGAGCCCGGCGCCGGCCCACGGGACCTGGGAGGGCCAAGTAAGCCCGGCAATTACCCGGCATCATTTCGAAGTACCTGCTCGGCAAGGGCGAAAGCCGAGTTGGCGGCAGGAACGCCCGCATAGATCGCCGTGTGAAGTAGCACCTCTTTCAGCTCCGCCACAGTCACGTCGTCGCTGAGCGCCTGGCGTATGTGCATCCTGAGCTCCTCCGGCCGGTTTAGGGCTACGAGGAGAGCGATAGTCAAGAGGCGGCGCGTCCGGCGGTCCAGCCCTGGCCGGGCCCAGATAGCACCCCAGGGCCACCGAGACAGCAGGTCCTGGAAATCGCCGCTGATCTCAGAGGAGGTGGCCAAGGCTTGCTCGACGTGGCGCGAGCCGAGCGCCGACTTCCTCACCCTGAGCCCCCGTTCCAAGGTCGTGCCGAGCAGATGGTTGAGGAGGATCTCGTTTATCTGATCTGGCTTTTCGACGTTAGCCAAGTGCGCCGTACTGGGCAGGACGCACAGCAGGGAACCCTTTATGGCTCCGGCGACGCGGGTCGCTATGGCGGGGGGGACGACCGGGTCGAGTGCCCCGCCCAGCACAAGGGTAGGTGCCTGTATGCGGGAAAGGTCTGCCCGGAGGTCGGCGCTGGCGATGGCTTCGCAGCAGTAGGCGTAACCGGCTGGGTCCACCGACGAGAAAATGGCTGCGTACTTGGCTGTGACTTCAGGGTGGTCCTGGGCGAACGGCTCGGTGAACCAACGTGACAGCACGGATGGGGCTACCGCACCCAGGCCCCGGTCTCGCACCAGGGACGCCCGTTCCCCAAAGGTGGCCGAGTCGAAGCGGGCGGCGCTGCATATCACCGCCAATCGTTCCACCCGCTCAGGATGTCGGGAGGCGAGCCACATGCCGACGAGGCCCCCCAAAGAAAGTCCAGCGAAGTAGCAACGCTCCGCCCCAAGTTGGTCAAGCAGTCGCAGCAACCGCTTGCCCAGCGCATCGAGCGATCCTTGCCCTTCGGGTACCCCCGCACCTCCGTGGCCCGGGTGCTCGACGACCAGTAGCCGGAACCATGGCCGTAGAGCGTTGACCTGGTCGGCCCAAACCGCCCTGGTCGTTCCGAGAGATCCGACCAGCACAAGCGAGGGAGCAGCCGGGGGGCCACCCAGGAAGCTGATGGCCGTGTCAGTCATGACCACCAACGCCCCAGTTACCCCCGCGGTAGAAGGCCAACGCCCGGTCCACGAATTGCTCGGCGTTGCCCGTCCCGCCTTCAGAGCTGCCCAGAGCGGGGCGAGCCAGCTGCAGGTTCACCGCCATCCTTTCCTCGTCAACCTCCAGTCCGGCCAGGATGTCCGCCGTCACCGACACGGCACCACCAGCTGCACGGCACAGTTCGGAAAGCGTCTCAGCCTCCGCTTGCCAGGCTCCGGCGGCCCGCTCATGTTCTTGGGCCATGGCGGCCAAAAGTACCGCGTACAAGCCCTGGGCCATGCGCCACGCGGCACCAGCCCCGGCGGACATGGCCGGGTTGCGCTTGTGAGGCATTGAAGACGAGCCGCCGCGTCCTGGCTGTGCCGGTTCGGCCGCCTCAGAGACTTCGTCCTGCATCAGTAGCGCCACGTCCAGGGCGATCTTTCCGGCCGTGCCGGCGGCAACGACAAGCGCAGCTCCCGCCTCCACCACACGGGTGCGGTCGGTATGCCAGGGGATTACGGGAGCGACCAGGCCCAGCCGGGACGCGAGCTGGTCGCCAAGGCGTGGACCACCTGGGCCCAGCCCCGGCAACGTGCCGGACG
Organism: Actinomycetes bacterium; assembly: GCA_021827285.1. Taxonomy (GTDB): domain Bacteria; phylum Actinomycetota; class Acidimicrobiia; order Acidimicrobiales; family Palsa-688; genus JAKAWM01. Next base: position 4,524 of record JAKAWM010000033.1, read on the forward strand.
GGCCACCCAGCTGGACCGCCAGCCGGTCATGGCGGATGCGCTGAAGGGCCGAGGCGGCTTCCAGGAGAGGGACTAACCAGCCGGCCGCCTTGCGCCCGAACGTGGTGGGGAGGGCGTGGCGCAGCAGCGTTCGGGCCACCATCGGAGTGCAACGGTAGCGGGCGGCCAGGTCGGCCGCCGCAGCCGCGGCGCGGGAGAGGTCGGCCAGGACCAGGTCCAGGGCGGAGCGAAGGACCAGCATCATCGCCGTGTCGACGACGTCCTGGCTCGTGGCACCGAAGTGCACCCATCGGGCAGCCTCGGCGGGTAGCCGCCGGCGCAACTCTGCCACCAGGGCCACGGCTGGGTTGGCGGACATCCGTCCTGCTCTTCCCAGGGCCAGGATGTCGAAGTCGTCATAGTCCAAGCAGCACTGCCCAATCGGGCCCACCACCGTACTGGGCACCAACCCGGCGCCGGCTTCGACCTCGGCCAGCGCCGCCTCGAACTCCAGCATGGCCTTCAGCCAGGAACGGTCCGAAGTGACGGCCGCCATGGCGTCGGTGGTCATTACGGGGCCAAAAAGCTGCCCGAGCACGCCCTCTTTACCAGGGTGCAAAAAACACTGTCTCCTGGTCGCCCTGAAGGTGGATATCGAAATGGTACATGGGCAGCGCATTTGCGGCCACTGGAAGCGACCCTGAGCTGCACCTGGCCAATAGCCTTGGGCGCAGGTCCGGGGCAAGCGAACCCAGCACAGGGTCCTCTTTGTTGGAGGGCTCGTCGTCGAAGTAGGCGCGGGTGATCAGGCGTTGCAGGAGCCCTCGGGCAAAAATGGAAATATCGATGTGGGGTGCCTCCACCAGGTCAGGATTGGTGCTGCTCACCGGCCCGGGCCGGCATGTGGTCAACCGGTAACGGCCTTTCTCATCGGTTAGCACCCGGGCGAAGCCCGTCCATGTTGTGGCCGGCGTAGCCGGGAAACGACCGTTGCGGTCGGCCTGCCAGAACTCCAACATGGCGTCGGTAACCGGGGCTCCGGCGCCGTCGAGCACGGTCCCGGTGAGCACGATCGAACCCGGGTCGCCCTCCTGGGCCAGGTCCCTGCCCGCGGCCCAAGCCGTACCGATGCTCACGAATGGGCCGGCGGTCTGCGACGGCGTAGCCCCGCCCGGCGTTCCCCTAGGCAATTGGTCACCCCTCACGGGTCGGGCGGGGTAGCGGCTCGCCCGCCCACGATTATGTCGAACGTGTAGCCCAAGGCCCAGTTGTCCATCGTCGTGCTCAGGTCGAGCTTGGACACGAGCCGCTCGGCCGCCGCGCGGTCCCGTACCGACTGGAAGATGGGGTCAATTTCGAGCAGGGGGTCGCCCGGAAAGTACATCTGCGTTACCAACCTCTCCACGAAACTGGTCCCGAAGACTGAAAAGTGTATGTGAGCCGGCCGGAATGCCTTGGCGTGGTTCTGCCAGGGGTAAGCTCCTGGCTTGACCGTCACGAAGCGGTAACGGCCGTCGTCGTCTGTGAGGCACCGCCCGGCACCGGTGAAATTGGGGTCCAGGGGTGCCGGGTGGCGGTCCATCTGGTGCCAGTAGCGGCCGGCGGCATTGGCTTGCCAGATTTCTACGAGCTGCTGGCGTACTGGCTTGCCGGCTTGGTCGAGGAGGCGCCCGGCCACTATGATCCGCTCACCGAGCGGCGCGCCCGGCTGCCCGGCCGTGAGGTCGTTGTCAGTGGGGCCAATCGGGAAGGGACCGAAAACCGGCCCGTAGCGGTCAGCGGCACCGGCTGGTAGTCGTTGCAGCGGCATCTTGGGCGCCCGTAGGTGCGTCGAGCGGTAGGGGGCGTAGTCGTAGGGCGGGTCGGGGGCCACGCCGACCCCATTAGTGGTCATAGCCGGATCGAGGCTATTCACGGCTCAGCTCCGTCCGTTTGGTGTTGAGCGTGGAGTTTAGTTGCCGAAGAACCTCCAGTTCGGCCGGGGTAGGTGGGGGGGTGCTGGCCAGCTGGTCGGAGACGGCCAGGTCCCAGCCCGTGGCGGCGCGGGCCTCTGCCAGGGTGGCTCCCGGGTGGAGGTGAGTCAGTTCTAGGGCCAGGGTACGGGGGTGAGGTCGCAACAGGCCGAGGTCGGTGATGACGAGGCTCGGCCCACCACCCAAAAGGCCGTGACGGGCGCGCTCGCGCCCGCCGCTCAGGTGCCCAACGGAAGTGACGAAGTCGAGCTTGTCCACGAAGGTCCGCAGCGTTTGGCGGATCACCACGATGACTTCACGGCATGAAGAGGCTATTTCCGGGGCTCCTCCGGCGCCCGGCAAGCGGACGCGCGGGTGCTCGTAGGGCCCGATGACGGTGCTGTTGAGGTTGGCATAGCGGTCAATCTGGGCGGCCGAGAGAAAGCCGACGTCGATACGGCCTGCCTGCAGCCAGTAATTGAAGATCTCGGCCACCGGCACCACGGTGTCGGCTGTCTCGGCCAGTTCCGCGTCGCCGATCGAGAGGGGCAGCCGGGTCGGCTTGGCGCCGATCGTCCCTGACTCGTAGATAAGGACCAGCTCGGGTGCATGGGTGGCGCGGGCCAGGTTGGCCGCCGTGCTCGGCAAGCCAATGCCGACGAAGCACACGCTACCGTTGCGCAGCGCCCGCGAGGCGGCGACGGTCATCATCTCGTCGGAGGTGAACCCGCTCCCCGTGCCGGCATCGACGCCAGGAGCGCCGGCTAGCTTTGCCAGTGCCACCCGGAGCCCCTAGAAGGGGAAGGGCCGGTGGCCCCGCTGTAGGGTGACCCAACGCAGCTCGCTGAAGGCCTCCATGCCAGCCCGGCCGCCGAAGCGGCCGTGGCCGGAGTCTCCGATCCCCCCAAAGGGGGCTTGCGGCTCGTCATCGACAGACTGGTCGTTCACATGGACGATGCCCGTGTGCAGCTTCCGGGCCACTTCCCAGCCTCGGCGGATATCTTCTGTGAGGACTCCCGCGGTCAGGCCATAGCTGGTGGCATTGGCGGCGGCGACGGCCTCGTCATCGTCCTTGACCGCCAATAAGGTACAGACGGGGCCAAAGATCTCCTCCCTCTCGATCCTCATGTCGGGGGTCACGCCGCTCAGAACAGAAGCCGGGTAGACGGCGCCATCGGGCTTACCCCCACCTGCGATTACTCTGGCCCCGGCCGAGGAGGCCTCCTCCACCAGGTCAGCCACCCTTTGCGCGGCGGAACCTGAGATCAAGGGACCGATAAGGGTCCCCGGGTCGCGCGGGTCGCCAGCCGGCAATTTGGCTGCCTTTTCGGCTAGGCGCGCTGCCAGTTCGCCCGCGATCGAGCGAGCCGCGATAACCCGGTCAGCGCACATGCAGATCTGCCCGGAGTTCATATAGGCGGCGAAAGCAATGGCGCTTACCGCGTAGTCGAGGTCGGCATCGTCTAGCACAATGACCGAGTTCTTGCCACCAAGTTCGAGCACGACCGGCTTCAAGTGGCGAGCTGCCACTTCGCCGATCGAGCGGCCCACTTTGGTGGACCCAGTGAAGCTCACCCGCCGCACCCGCGGGTCAGAAATGAGCGCTTCGGCCACTGCCGGCGCGTCCTCTGGGGCTGTCGTTACGACGTTGCAGGTCCCGGGGGGGAACCCGGCCTCGGTGAGGATGTCGGCGAGGAAAAGGCCCGCTGAGAGCGGGGCGTGCTCGGTCGGCTTCAGCACGACCGTGTTCCCGGCGGCCAAGGGTGCGGCTATGGCGCGGATGCCGAGTATAACCGGAGCGTTCCAGGGGGACAGCGAGGCTACGACGCCAGCCGGCTGGCGGATGGCGAAAGATAGCCCGCCCGGGACCGAAGTGGGCAGCACCTCTCCGACGGGCTGGGTCACCATGGCGGCGGCTTCCCTCAAGATCTCGGCGCCAAACTGCACGTTGAAGTACCCCCACGGCCCGATGGCGCCCGTCTCGGCGGTCATGAGCGAGGCGGCCTCCCCTGCACGCGACTCGAGAAGGTCGGCGGCCCGTATGAAGAGCTTTCGGCGTTCGCTGGGCGAGGTCTCGGCCCAGTTGTCAAAGGCAGCGGCCGCCGCCTCGACGGCTCGCCGGGCATCCTCGGGGCCGGCCGCCGAAATCGTAGCGACCAAGTCCCCGGTGAAGGGGTCGATGTCGGTCGTCTGCTTGCCACCGACCGCATCGACGTGCTCCCCCCCGATCAACAATTGGCGTTGCACAGTCATGGCTCCTTACTTTGATTGATACTGGCGGAAGGTCTTACGTTGGTGCGTCCCAGGGTCAGGCGTGCCAGACCGTGGCGCTCAACCGCGGACGTGTGGACGTAGTAACCGACCGGGAAAAGGCGTATAGGTACTTTGGAGATGAGCAGGCCCCAGAGGCCCTGCCGGGCCCAGATAGCCATTGCCATCGCCACCGACCCGAGAATTATCAAGTACCAGGCGTTGTAATTGGCTAGCGTTTGTTGCAACACAAAGAAGATGACTGCACCGATGATGGGCCCCTCCACGGTCCCCAAGCCGCCGATCAGCACGGCGAATATCATGTAGGCCGTCCATTGCACGTTGAAGACGTTGCCGGGCTCAACCGACAATTGGCTGATGGCGAGCACCGTGCCTGCTCCGGCGCAGCCGGCTGCGGCCAGCAAGTAGACGGCACGCTTGGCCCTCATGACCTGAGACCCGACGCTCCGGGCGCCGACCTCGTTGTCGCGCACGGCGGTGAGCACGAGCCCCATGCGGCTACGGAGCAGGAGGTAGACACCGAGGACCGAGAGGGCAGTCACTCCCAGGCCCGACCAGTAGTAGTAGTGGAGCAGGTTGACGGGCCCGAACCCGTCAAGGCCCGGCACGGCGGTCCCGGTACCGCCGCCGAGCGAGCCAAACCGGGCCACGAACAGCGCTGCCACTTGGGCCAGCACCCAGGAGGCGATGGCGAAATAGGCGCCCGAAAGCCGGAAAACCAGCCACGACGCGGGCAGCGCAAGCACGGCTGAACCGACGACGGCTATGGGGATGGTGGCAAACGGATCCCAGCCGTGTTGGGCCAGGTACAGCACCGTATACGCGCCTGCCCCGATGTACAACTGCTGGCCAACCGATACCAGACCGACATAACCGGCCAGAGCGTTCCACATGGTGGCTATGCACACCAGGATGAAGAGGTTGACCAGGTCGGAGAGGAACCCCTGGCTGGCAAAGAGGGGTAGGGCGGCCAGCAGTACCAGCCCCGCGATCCCGAGCGCCCCCGCCCAGGGGGCAGGCCGGTGGGAGCGGGTGACGACGATGGCCGCCTCCGGCTCGAGGGCACCGCGGCCGCCAAGGGCACCGCGGGCGCCAAGGGTCACGGCCCGGGCGCTCACAGCGCGGCCCTTTTCGGGAACAGCCCGCGCGGCCGTACGGCCAGGACGGACAGGAAGACCAAGTAGGGGAGCATGGAGCCGAAATCTGGGTCGACCAGCGCGCCCAGGGTGGCGGCCAAGCCGAGCACCATCCCCCCGGCCAGCGTGCCCCACAGCGAACCAAGGCCACCGATTACGACGGCGGCGAAGCCGTAAAGCAAATAGGACGGGCCGGTGGAGGGAGAGATCGAGGTGTACATGCCGAGGGCCAGTCCCGCCAGGGCGACAGTGCCGGCGGCGATGGAGGCGGCCACGCCAAAGAGATGGCGGTAGTCGGCCCCTACCATCTGGGCGGCCTCCCGATCGTCGGCCACGGCGCGGACCATACGCCCAGTGCGCGTCCGGGTTAGGAAGAGGTGCACGAGGGCCAGCGCCGCAACGGCCACCCCGAGGAAGATCATGGACAGGTAGGGAAGGAAAATCTGGTTGGTGATCTGGACCGACCCAGAGACAAGCGAGCCTACGTTGAGAGACTGGCTGTTGGCACTGTAAACCTCGAGGAGGACGTTCTCGAGCACTATGGAAAGGCCGAAGGTTACGAGCAAGGTAGTAATTGGCCCTGAACCCATACTGCGCTGCAGGAACATCCGTTGCCCGAAGTACCCGCCCACCACGAAAATGGGCACGACTATCACAAAGACCCAGATGGCGGGTATGTGCGTGACGCCGATGGCGCTTACGGCCAGGTAGACCGCCGCCACCGCGATGTCCCCGTGGGCCAGGTTGATGACTTCCATAACGCCGAACATGAGCGACAGCCCGCTGGCGAACAGCGCGAACAGGCCACCGAGAAACAGGCCCTGCACGATGGCATTTAGGTAGATCATGCCCCCACCCCGTCGCCTCGGTAGGCAATACCGAAATAGGCCGCCTCGATCTGTTCGACTTGCAGATCTTCGGGCGCCCCCTCCAGCGTCTGGCGCCCCTCGAGCAGGCATTGCAACCTGTCGGCCACCTGCAAAGCCCGCCGCACGTCCTGCTCGACGAGCACGATCCCCAGCCCAGAACGAACAAGTTCGGGGAACACAGCATAGATCCGGCGCAGGGCGGCCGGGCTCAGCCCGAGCGAGGGCTCGTCGAGCAAGAGCACGCGGGGATTAGCCAGCAGGGCACGGGCAATGGCCACCGCCTGTTGTTCACCCCCTGAGAGCTGAGATGCGGGTTGGCGGCGCCGCTCCCGGATCCAGGGGAAGAGCTCGATCACGCGGTCCATGTCCCAACCCCCCGGACGCGCCCGGTAACAGCCGGTCAGAAGGTTCTCTTCCACGTTGAGCGAGGCGAAAAGCCGCCGCCCTTCGGGGACAAGGACCACGCCGAGAGCGGCCCGCTTTTCTGGGCCGAGGTGAGTTATGTCTCGGCCGTCCAGCCGGATCGAGCCGGCCGACGGCGCATGGAGGCCGGCGACGGTGCGCAACAGGGTCGACTTACCGGCTCCATTGGCTCCTATGAGCGCCACCACCTGGCCAGCTTGTAGAGAAAAGCTCACCTCCCGCACGGCTGGCAACTGCCCATGGTAGGAGGAGAGCTGGCTCACTTCCAGGAGCGCGCTCATGGGCCGGCCAGCTCGTCCTCGGTGCCCAAGAAGACCTGCTTGACCGTCGGGTCGGCGAGCACGTCCGCCGGGTCACCGTCAGCGATTATGCTGCCGCTGTCCAGGCACACAAGCCTTTCGGTGGTCTCCACCAAGGCCCGCACCACATGCTCCACCCACACCACGGCCATCACCGCCGAGCCGTCATCGGGGCTGGTGCGAGCCTCGCGGACGATGGTTATGAGCTCGGCCACTTCGGGGTCGGTGAGGCCGGCGGCCACTTCGTCGAGCAGCAGCAGGCGCGGCTGGGTGGCCAGGGCGCGGGCCAGCTCAAGCCGCTTGCGGGAAAGCAGCCCCAGAAGCCCCGATGGCCGGTTGGCTTCGCTGGCCAAACCAGTCCGCTCCAGCACCGCGAAGGCATGCCCGGCGGCAACCTTGGGCCGGAGGCCGGCACCGGTTTGGGCCGCCAGCAGCACGTTCTCGAACACCGTCATCTTTTCGAAGGGCCGTGGCACCTGGTAGGTGCGGCCGATACCAAGCCGGCACCGCGTGGCCACGTCGAGCCCGTTGACCGGCCGCCCGGCCAAAATGATGGCGCCTTCGTCGGGAGCCAGGTCGCCGGAAATCATACTGAAGAGGCTGGTCTTCCCCGCCCCGTTTGGGCCGACCACGCCAACCATCTCGGCCTCGCCGACGCGAAGGGAAAGA
>JAKAWM010000034.1 GCA_021827285.1 Actinomycetes bacterium
GGGACTCTTTGGGCCGCTACTTCTACGCAGGCCGCTTAGACGGTGTTATCAAACGCAACGGCATCCGCATCTCACTTGAGGAGGTAGCCGGCGCCATCCGTCGCGGAGACGGGGTCGAGGGGGCGTTCTGTGCGCTAGTCAACAACGAGGGGCATGCCGAGGTCGCGGCCCTCGTCCACGCTTCCTCAGGCGTCAGCAGCGCCTCGCTAGTCGAGCACCTTTCCCAACTCCTTCCCAACAACATGCTCCCCGACCATATCCACCTCGTGGGGCCCTTCCCGATGACCGGCCAGGGAAAGATCGACCGGCGGAGAGTCCTGAAGGACCTAGGCCTCAAGGAATGGCAAGCCTGAATTAGCTCAGGCATCGGCCAGGGCCGTCACCAGCACCACCGCATCTGTCCCGTTGCGAGATGAACCCACTGCGAACTGGTCGACGCCAAGGGCAACGGCTGCTTCAGCGGAGGGCCCGGAGAGGGCAAGCCGGGTCTGATGTCCCCCAGTCAACAGTTCGATGCAGCGCCAGTCGAAACCGTCATCAGCCAGTCCGAGGATCTTTATCGCCGCCTCCTTGGCCGCGAAATGGACAGCCAGTCGCGATGCGACGAGCTCTCCGGACTCCTTGCACTCGTCAACCTCGCGGGGACTGAAGAACCTGTTCGTGTACCTGTCGCCAAACAGGCAAGAGCCTCCGCCGCCTCATCGACACGCACCATGTCGATGGCGACCCCGAGCACACGAGCAGGCACAGTCCGACAGTACCAACTGTGTGCCTAGTGAAACCGCCTGAAACCCCATCAACCCCGGCGCCGCTGACCTGCTGGCGCACGATACGGAAACCACTCCGTGTTTCAGACTCCGCTACAGCGGGAACAGTGGGTAGGCGAGCCGAGAGCTGTCAAGAGAAGGGGCCGAGCCGTGTGCCACTGGTGCCAACTGGTGTTCTCGCGTGAAACTTCAGCTGACGACCCTTTTGTGGTTGCGAATGGTAGGTCTCCCAGTGGGAACTGCCTGCTGCGGGTAACAAGGGCGCACGTTAGGACGTTGACGGATCTCCCGGTGGCCGAGATGGCCGCTGTCCTGGCCGGTCTGGCACGGGCCCGGCGACCGGTGGGTAGGGCACGCCGATGCTCGAGCTAGAGATGCAGCCCCAAACCGGGTCAGGACAGCGTGGGCACCTGCATTTCGAAGTAAGCGCAGCTGGGCGCGAGGTTGGCGGCGACCTTCGCCCGGAGCGGGCCTGACCAACGGTTGAGTTAGGCTCCTAGTCATTGCCGCTGCGTCCCCGCACAAGCCAGAGCGCCGTAGCGCTAGCACCTACCCGTTGCCAGTACTCGGTCGCAGCCGGCCGCGGGTCGTCGTTCTGCACCATCCCCATTCGTTCCCCCCCCTGCACCTGTTCGAGCATGCACGGTCGGTTGCCGATCTGGTCTGGGCTGTCGGCGTTGGTGCTCCGTCCACTCAGGACGACCATCGCCTACTGGCCAAGTTTGGCGCGGTCATGGACTTAACAGGCAAGACTGAAGATGAAACTGCCTCCGCTCTGGCGCACTACCAGCCCGATGGGATAGTGACGTTCGTCGACCACAACTTGGAGGCCTGCGCGGCCGTGGCGGCGCGGCTGGGCCTGCCGTTCCACAGCCCAGAAGTGGCAGCAACTTTGGTGGACAAACGCCGCCAACGGGCCCTGCTGGCCAAGGCAGGAGTTCCCGGGCCGCGAGCATGGCCCCTAAACGACGACTTCACGTCCTCAGACATCACCGACCTAGCGGTAAGGCTCCCTTACCCCTGCGTCCTGAAACCTGCCCGTGGCAGTGGGAGCAGGAACGTGTATGCGATCGGCTGCACCGATGAGCTGGTCAGTACCCTGGCCGCCCAGCACCGTCCCGAGGCGTGGCTGGTCGAGGAGATGCTCCTAGACGACCCCCATCAGGAGCGATGGCACTCAAGCTTCGCGTCCGTCGAAAGCGTAGTCACAGCAGGCGATGTGAGCCACCTAGCGGTGACCGGACGGTTGCCAGTTGAACCCCCGTTCAGAGAAACCGGGAGCTTCGTCCCTGGAGTTCTGGAGGGGATACCCTCAGACGCGCTCCTCTCGATGGCGACGAGGGCCATCGAAGCGCTCCAAATTAACTGGGGCATGGTTCATACAGAGATTAAGGCGACGCCAGCCGGCCTCGCCATCCTCGAAGTAAACGGTCGGCTGGGCGGGCTCGTGCCGTACATCCTGGGACGTGTTTCGGCGGTCGATTTGTTCCAAGTGGCGTTCTTGGTGGCCGCCGGCGGGCGGCCCCGCCCGCCGGCGGCGCAGGGCTCTGCCGGCCTGGTGCCGTGCGACGGCGTGGGCTTCTGGGCCCTGTTCCCCCCGCCATTGTCCGCTCATCGCGTGGAGTCCGTGAGCGGCATCGACGAGCTTCTTGCCATACCCGGGATCGACGACGTCCTGTTACACCGCGCTCAGGGTGATGGCGTTGACTGGCGGGAGGGGTTCTCGTCGAACGTTGCGTCAGTGACGGGTCGTGCCGATGATCACGCCGACATGCAAAAAACTCTCCGAGCGGCGAGGACGACGCTCAAGGTCACTTTCAGTTAGGCAACCGGTTCCGAACTGGGAATCTCGCGGGTCCCGATCACCTCCACTGTTCGTATCAAGGGGGTTGCTGACCGGCTCGTCTTTGTGTACCCGTATCTGTCCGCCCCGCTGCCGGGGATGCCTAAAAGCGAAAGAACGGCCCTAGGGCGAAGGTGGGTGCGACTAATCACACTTCACGTGGTCGCCAACGCGCTATGTGTCTAGAAAACCTCAGCCTACCCGGTTGAACACGGGGCGAACTTATAGTCTCATTTGGGTGCTCCCAACTCCCCCGTACGCAGTCCGTCCGGCGACGACCGACGACGTTATCGATCTAACCGGACAGAATGCCCTGCTCGTCGAGCCTCACAACCCGATGCCCAGCGGCCGCAGCGGAGCTGAGGGCACGCACCTCCGGACTTCGGCCCCAACCCCGCTTGTTTCCAGCCAGGAGCGGGCGCGCCCGCAAGGTTCAGTCAGCCAGCGCGAGGCAATGCGCTCGCAATCTGTGGCCGTACTGGTTCAACTGGCCGGCGAAGGCTGCCCCAAGGCATGGCAGGAGCTAGTTTCCCGCTTCGGTGGGATGATCGCGGCCACAGGCCGGCGCTACCGGCTCACTCCAGCCGACGTCGCTGAGCTTCAGCAGACGACGTGGCTCCGACTGGTCGAAAATCTGCACAAGATCGAGCAGCCAGAGCGGGTGGGCGGCTGGCTGGCCACCACGGCCAGGCGAGAGAGCCTCCAGCTGCTCCGCCGGGCTTCCAAGTACCACTCCGGGGCCGACCAGATGATGGCCAACATGCCGGACCGGCACCTCCCCGACCCCGACGCCCGGCCGATCGCCGAGGAGCGCGATGCCGTCCTGAGGGCGGCTTGGGAGCGCATGAAGCCCCGCTGCCGCGAACTGCTGGCTTTGCTCATCACGGACGACCCGATGGGCTACAAACACCTCTCCCAGCTACTCCAGATGCCAGTAGGTTCCATAGGCCCCACGCGGGCCCGCTGCCTTGAGCATCTCAAGAGCCTCGTCGTCGAAGAGGGCATCGGTACCTTCTGAGCTTGGCGGTCCGAAATGCGCCCTCCTCGCCGGTGGCGTGTATCAGTGTGCCCGCGCCCGTCTCGTGATGAGTGGCCCGCGCTCCCCGCGGCCGCCTGGTTCATTTGGACTAGTGAGGCTCGAAAGTGCACTTACATCCGCTCTTCGGGAGACGACCGTGGTAGCCCACGGTGGAGGAATGGGCACGGCCAGCCACTCTCCGCCCGCGAGCAAGCACGTTGCTGGCATTGGCGTCGACCTGGCAAACGCCGACGAGATCTACGACGCCATGACCCGCAGAGGGCAGGAGTACCTGCTGTCAGTTTTCACACTCGCCGAGTTGTCTCACTGTTTCGCCCAAACAGACCCGGTCCGCAACCTAGCCTCGGTACTCGCGGCCAAGGGAGCGACCATTAAGGCCCTTGGTGCCAGCGATGGCGACCCGCCTCAAACCTCTATCGAGATCCAGATAGACGAGACAGGCAGCTGGCAGCTCTACCTCACCGGGCAGGCTGCCGAACTGGCACGGCAACAGGGGGCAGACGGGTTCGCTTTGACCATCGCCGATGATGGGGAGCGGGCCACCGCAACCGTTGTGGCGACCCGCTCCAGCCTGCATGGCCTCTGAGCCCCGTCACTGACACGCAGTACCTTGCTTGCCGCTCAGGAGGGACCGAGGAGCTCCGTAACCGCCGTCCTGATGCTAGCCAGCGACCTGAACGTCTCCTTTTGAAGCATGCTCGGGGGGAATTCTATGCCGAACCCGTCCTCCAGAGCCAGCATCAAAGAGACGTTGGCATGGGACGTGAGGCCCAGGCGGAAAAGGTCGTCGGCGTCACCGAGGACCGCAACGTCTACCGCCAGGCGGGCATGCTTGCCGATAACCAGGCGGACAAGGGCATCGATCTCCTCCGCTTCGTATGGCACGGCAAGCATGAGCGGCAACCGCGCTACTTGATACGGCAGGCGTACGGCGCCGTCAGCTAGGCAAGCCTCCGGCCATGGATATGCCGGCCTGGTACGCTCGCCCGGTGCACGACCTAGACCAGCACCCCGGGTTGGTGCCTGTGCTGGTTCGGATGCTGGAGGGACGCGTCGGCAGTACGGCGATGATGCGCCTCCTCGGGACCTCTCCTGAGATCGCCTTCGAACGCAAGTACCCTTTCGAAAGCAGTTACCTCACGTACTTGGCCCGCCTCGTCGGCCAGTTGGCCTTGCGGCCCAGTGCACCAGGGGTGATGTTGGAAATCGTCTACCAGACTGACGAGCGGATCGGCCCGTTGCCCTTCGACGCTCACATCATCGAGCCCCTGGCCCTTGCCCACAGGTCCTTGGCGGCCGTCTGGGCCGAGTTCTCTGCCCTCCTGGCCGAGCGCTCGCCCGTGCCCGTCCGGTACTACGCTGAAAAGTACTGGGGCAGTGCTCAACAGCTTATTGAAGCCGGCCTACGACCGGTGGTGATCGACCTCGTCCGTGACCCCCGTGATGTCATCGCGTCTGTACGTGCCTTCAACCGCCGCCGGTCGAACCGGCTCTTCGGCCGGCCAGGGGCAGCCGACGACTCGGAGCATTTCCGCCAGCTGGTGATGGGAATGGCGCTGCGGTTCGAACAATTTGGCCAAGCCCTGCCCGTGCCCACGGCAAAGGTGCGCTACGAGGACTTCGTCACTGATATGAGCTCGCAGGCCAAGGCACTGGGAACGCTGCTCGACCTGCACCTCGATCCTTTCGCGGTGGCCTCTGACACGACGATGCTCGACGAGCACAAGACGTCCGCGTCGATCGAGTCGTCGATCGGGCGGTGGAAAGAGGAGCTCTTGGCGTCCGAGGTAGGTTACATCGAGCGCCGGCTGGCCCCCTTCATGGCCCAGTACGGTTACGAATAGGCGGGGCAGCCGCCAGGCGGGGCGTCGGCGAAGCACCGCCTGGGAGGTTGGTTCACAGACGCCTTGGGCCTGGACGTCAGGGTACTGTTCGGCCCAGCATGGGAAGCATCGCCGGCTGATCGAAGCACTGGAGCTACTTCGAAGTACACGTGCCCAGTGCGTGCCGATTTGCCGGGTTGCACGGCCACCTCCTCGGCACCCGTCATGGCCCTGACCAGCCGGCAGGCACGAGCCAAGCCCGCCAGAACCGCCGCCACCTGCGACCGGGGGAGATCTGTAAGCACATCCACGTGGGCCGTCGGGACCAACACGACGCGCTGGCCAGTACCGCACTGTCTGGTCGCGACAACGTAGGTCTCGCCGTCGTCCGGCTCGTGGGAAGCCGCCCAACGGCACCAAGAGCACGCCATCGCCGCTCTGCCTAGAGTGGCCGTGCTCACTCCTGCGCGCTCCCCTCGTATCAGGTGATCAACCTGTCTCTCCTGAGCGCGGGCCCAAGAGAGGGCTACTGAACTCAAGTACTACCACCTATGCACCGTCTAACCACGCATTTTGGCCATAGCTTCGACGTGACGGCCTCGGCCGGCGCGGTCTGCCCCGAAGTTTGGCTCTCCTCGCTCCCCACGGAACGTACTCAGACTACCGCCAAACGCGTTCAAAGGATCCCACTAACATTCGCGTTCCTGCTGGTATTTTTGCCGACGTCATCGCTCGCTGCGGGCCAGGCCGGAGTAGCGCCGCTTGACCTCGGGACCGCATGGGCAACCAGGGCCGCGTACACCAGGACGCCTCCGGGCCCTGGGCTCGGCTCTCCGGCACCTCCGAGCCAGGGCCGAGCCAACCGAAGGGCCAAGCCCAGCGAGGAGCATCTCTCGCCGGGCGCCCCTAGGCCGGACTTCTTGGGGCTCCCGCAAAACCAGCCGCTGGAGGCGTACTCGGGCAACTGGTCCGGCTACGTAATCACCGGCGGCGTCTACGATGCCGTCACTGGGAGCTTCACGGTCCCATCGCCGGTCGAAAGTGCCGGTGGGGTGCCTGGTGCGACCGTGTGCGAATGGGTGGGTATCGACGGCTATACCAACGGGTCACTCGTCCAGGCGGGCGTGGACGAAATCCCGCGGGCGGGTGGTCTGGTCTCGTACCAGCCCTGGTGGGAAGTCCTCCCCGGGCCACAAGTGCCCGTCTCCGGGCTCCCTGTCCAGGCCGGCGACACCATCACAGTCACCATCCACAAAACCGGTATTGCGGGCTGGGCGCTAGCCATCCGTGACACCAGTTCGGACCACAGGTACCAGACGCACCTGGCTTACTCGGGACCGGCCACCTCGGCCCAGTGGGTTATCGAGTCCCAAGCCGCGGCGGGGAGCACCTCGAGCCCGCCGGAGCTGGCACCCTACACACCCGCGGTTACGTTCAGCCATCTTGGGTTCTCCCAACCAGCCGGGGGGCAGGCCACCGCTACCCGTCTGGTCATGGTGCAAAAAGGCCAAGCGGTTTCGACGCCGTCGCCGCTGACTCCAGCGGGTTTCACGGTCACCTACGGCATTACCGCATCCCAGCCATCTCGCTGACCGCGCTGAGCTCCCACTCGACCCGAGGCCAGCAAGCACCTCAGCACGAGTATCTAGATCCCGGGCGAAGCCTCATCAGGGGAGGATGACCAACGTTTCAGCCACTGCTCCTGCCGGCATCGGTCACGTCTGGGACATTGATGGCTCTCCGGCCACCGGCAAGAGGGGGTCGGAGACGCCCGCCTGCCCGGCGCGGCCGATGTGGTTCGGAGACGACGGCCACCCAGCCTTCGGGTGGTTCCACTATCCGCCAGATACCCGTGCCCGAGGGGGCGTGGTTATCTGCCACCCACTAGGCCAAGAGTACATCGATACCCATTTCGCGCTTCGGGCACTGGCGGAACGACTTGCGGGTGCGGGCTTTTGCGCCATGCGGTTCGACTACGACGGTACCGGCGACTCTGCCGGTGGCTCGGACGACCCCGAGCGCGTCGAGTCGTGGCTACAAACCGTGGAGTTGGCCGTGAGAGCGGTACGGGAGACTGGCGTCAGCCAAGTCTCATTGTTGGGTATGCGTCTAGGCGCCGCGCTGGCGGCCACCACTGCCGCCCGCACCGCCGGGACTGACCAATTGGTGCTCTGGGACCCCTGTTCCGGGGAACGGTTCTTGAGGGAACAGCAGGCGCTGATGCGCCTCTACCTTGGCAGCGGCAGGGGGTCAGCACAGGCCGTTGATGAGGTGGTCGGCCTCCGGCTCGGCCCAGGCGTGGCCGCCGACATCGCCGCGCTCGGCGTTCCCCAAACAACGTCGCCGTTAGCCAGGCGAGTTCTGCTCGTCTCGCGGTCTGATCGAGCGGACGAGCTCAGTTTGGGCAAGCATATGGCCGCCGAGGACTTCGAGCGGGTTGAGGCCATCGGCCAGGCGGACCTCATGGACAAGTACCCGCCGCACCAAAAGATCCCGATGGAGGCGATCGGTAATATCGTCACCTGGCTTTTAGCCGGAACAACCGATCCAACGCCGATAACCCCTCCTGAGCCGGCGCGGACCCGTTGCGTGGGTCGGGCACCGTCTGGCGCACGAATCCTGGAGACACCCGTCAGGGTCGGCCCCGTGGGGCTGTTCGGGGTACTGACGACGCCAGCAGACGACGCGGCCGAGCGCCACCTCGGTGTACCAGCCCTGTTCGTGAATACGGCTAAACAGCACCATGTCGGCCCAACCAGGCTGTGGGTTGAGCTGGCCAGGCTAAGGGCCGGTACGGGGGGGGTGTCGCTGCGCCTCGACCTGAGCGGGCTCGGCGACAGCCCCAACCGGCCCGGAGAAGAGGGGTGGATGTGCCATCGGCCCTCTGCGTTCGACGACATTGCGGAGGCCGCCTTGTGGCTATCGCCCGGCGATCCTGCCAAGATCGTGCTCGTCGGTCTTTGCTCGTCTGGCTACCAGGTCCTGGAGAGCGCGCTGGACATGGGCGCCCAAGGGGTCATCGCCGTAAACCCTCCGGTCTCGCTTACCCCTGCAGAGCGGGCACTGGGGACCCCACTTGACCCTCGACGACGGATAGCCATGCCAAAGGACCAGGTAGCTGACATCTTTAGGGAGGGTGGCCGGCTGGCTTACTTGCGCGTCCGCTTTCCTCGACTGGCCTGGCGGGCGCGGATATTGCTCCAGGCACCGCGCCGCCGCCCGGGCAAATGGTTACGTGCACTGGTACGCCAGGGCACGGACACGCTCCTGATCTGCGGCGACCGGGAGTTCCAGCGGGTTCGCAGCGGCACGACCGACAGCCAACTGCGGCGCCTGCGCGGCACAGGGTTGCTACAGTTCGAGCATTGGCCCCGGCTCCAACACGACCTGTTCCTCCCGGACCAGCGCCAAGCCGTGAAGGAGGCGATCGCAGGGCACCTCGCCTCAAGGTTCAGCGCCTGAAGGGTACAGGGCAACGGCCTCAGTAAGAGGGAGACCTTGGCGCCCTAGCTTGCACCGGCTGGCCACCTTGTATCTGTTGGCCTGCCTACCTGCTCCTGGAACTGGGGCAAGAAGCCTCCGCCGCGGCTCAAGGTGGCAGAAGGGACGGCACAACCAGGACATGTGTGGCATAGCAGGCACGTACCAGCAAGTCGACGGTGAGATGCTCGCAAGGACCATGAACGACCGGCTGGCACATCGCGGGCCTGACGATCAGGGTCTTTACTTCTACTCCGACAGCCGCGTAAACGTGCACTTGGCGCATCGCCGGCTGGCCATAATCGACCTAGCCCACGGCCAGCAACCCTTCGTGAAGGACCACCTGGCCCTCTCGTACAACGGCGAGCTATACAACTACAAGGAGCTTCAGGCTGAGCTTGCGTCCCTTGGGTCGACCTTCCGGACGGCTTCAGATACAGAAGTGGTACTGGAAGCCTGGAGGCAGTGGGGCCCAGGGTGCCTATGCAAGTTCAGAGGCATGTTCGCCTTTGCCCTGTTCGACGAGCTTTCTGGCTCGCTCTACCTGGCGAGGGACCACTTCGGGATAAAGCCCCTCCACTACATCCTGCGCAAGGACGGCGTCGTCTTCGCTTCGGAGCTCAAAGCGCTCGTCGCCGCCCTCGGCGACGAGCTCGAGATTGAGCCCTCCGCCTTAATTGCTTCCATCCTGTTCTTCTGGGTGCCTGAAAAGCGCTGCTCGATCAATGGGGTCGTGAAGCTGGCGCCTGGCACTTGGGCCCAGTTCAATCCCGATGGCACGCACCAGACCAAGACGTTCTTCGATATCGCCGAGGTCGCGGCGGCAGCGGCGGTGGGACCACCGATGGACCTTCGCGAGGTGATCGAGGCTTCAGTGACAGCCCATCTCATTGCCGACGTGCCCGTGTCCAGTTTCCTGTCCGGTGGTCTCGACTCCGGGATCGTTACGGTCCTCGCCAAGCAGGCCAACCCGGAGGTGGACGCCTACACGATCACGTTCCGACCCGAGGACCAGCGCCTCGAGGCCATGCCGGACGACGCGGTGTACGCGCGCAAGATCGCCAGGCGTTACGGCATCGACCTGCACGAGATCCAGATAGCGCCCGACGTAGTTGGGTTGCTCCCCGAGCTCGTTGACACCCTGGACGAGCCCATCGGCGACCCAGCCGCCATCAACACTCTGTTGATGTGCCGGGCTGCCCGCGATGCGGGCGTGAAGGTTGTCCTGTCGGGCATGGGCGCAGACGAACTGTTCGCTGGTTACCGCAAGCACGTCGCCTGCGTGATGGCCGACAGGTACAAACAGCTACCCGCCGCGGCCAGGAAAGCAGCCAGCTCGGTGGTCGGGGCCCTGCCCGTCGCCGCCAGGGGGCGGGGCCTACGCTACTCGCGCTGGGCAAAGAGATTCCTCACTTTTGCTGAGCTACCTGAAGAAGCCGCCTTTCGACGCAGCTACAGCCTCTACGACCCTGGGGAGCTGGCCGAGCTGGTCAGCCCAGAGCTGCATCCAGATATCAACGATATCCTCGGCGAACACCTGGAGATCTACAGCGACAACCATCTCTCGGACAATGTCAACCGGATGTGCCTGGCCGATGCCAGGCTTTTCCTCCCAGGGCTCAACCTCACGTACACCGACAGAGCGAGCATGGCGGCCTCCACTGAGGTCCGGGTCCCCTTCGTCGACCCGGTTGTGTTCCGTGCTGCCTTTTCCATCCCCGGGCACCACAAGGTCTCTGGCCGGACAGGCAAGGTTGCCCTCAAACAGGCGGCTCGAGCATGGTTGCCAAAGGAGATCATCAACCGGCCCAAAGCCTCTTTCTCCGCCCCTCTGCGAGCCTGGGTAACCCGCGACCTGCGCGAGCTCGTCGACGACGTGCTGGCCAAAGGAGAGCTCGTAAGCACGGGCTTTATAAATGCCCAGGCGCTTTCTGGCCTCATCCGGGAAGACCGGACGGGCCGGCAGGACCGCTCGAAGCAGATCTGGCAGTTGCTGACGCTAGAGCTGTGGTACCGCCACACGACGAGCGCCGGCGTCCGAGTTTGACCGCTGACTCCCTGCACCCGAGGGGCCAGGAACCTCCCGACCGATAGGACCGGTAATGAAACAAGTTGCACAGAACTACAAGTCAGGCGAACTGGCCGTGCTCGAAGTCCCCGCCCCGGGCTGCGCACCGGGGGGAGTACTGGTCCGCTCGCTCTACTCGCTCATTTCCACTGGCACCGAGCTGATGAAGGTGGGCGAGTCCAAGCTCTCGCTACTCGGCAAGGCGCGAGCCCGCCCCGACCAGCTCAGGAAGGTCCTGGACACGGTCCAACAGCAGGGGCCCGTCAATGCTTACCGCAAGGCGATGAACCGGCTGGATTCATATACCCCTCTCGGTTACTCGTTGGCAGGCGTCGTGGTCGAGGTGGGCAGGGGAGCCGAGGAGTTCCGTGTCGGCCAGCTGGTGGCGTGTGCGGGCAACGAGTTCGCACTACACGCCGAGCTCAATTGGGTCCCAGTTAACCTTTGCGTACCCGTGCCTGACGGCCTCCCCGCCCACCTGGCCGCTTTCGCCACTGTCGGTTCAATCGCCCTCCAGGGCGTGCGCCAAGCAGACGCCCAGCTCGGCGAGACGGCTCTGGTCATCGGTCTCGGCCTCGTCGGGCAGCTGGTTGTCCAGCTCCTGGTGGCGTCCGGCGTCAAAGTCGTTGGTATAGACACGGTAGCCGAGCGTTGCCGCCTAGCCGAGAAGGCAGGCGCCGTGCTGTGCGGGGGTCCTGACAGCGACGACCTCTCTGCCATTGAAGGAGCAGTCGCCAAGGCCTCGGGCAAGCTCGGCGCGGACTGCGTCTTCTTGGTGGCGGGTGGCAGTTCCAACGGTCCAGTGGAGCTAGCGGCCAAGCTTGCCCGTGACCGGGCGAGGGTCGTCGATATCGGCAAGTGCAAGCT
>JAKAWM010000035.1 GCA_021827285.1 Actinomycetes bacterium
GGCGCGCACTTTGGAGGAAAGCCGCAAATTGGCGGTGGCTCCGAGCTTCCAGCCCGTTTCGACCGGCCTGGCCCTGGTCGAAACGGTGGACGTTAGGTATTCGGGCTTTGGTGGTGAGCCGGTGCGGGCGTGGTTGCGCGTGCCGCGTGGGGCTAGGGAGAAGCTTCCGGCAGTGGTGCGCTACCAGGGCTACGGGGGCGGGCGAGGGCTGGCTCACGAGGTCGATCTGTGGGCTCTGGCTGGTTTCGCCAGCCTGGTTATGGACACGCGGGGCCAAGGTAGCGGCTGGAGCCCGGGTGATACGTCCGACCCCTCCGGGTCCGGCCCCTCCCACCCGGGTTTCATGACCCGAGGGATCAGGGATCCGGCGACCTATTATTACCGCCGGGTCTTTACCGATGCGGTACTGGCCATCGACGCCGTTCGTTACCATCCGCTGGTTGACGGCAAGCGGGTCGCGGTCACGGGTGCCAGCCAGGGTGGGGGCATATCCCTGGCCGTAGCCGGGCTCGTGCCCGACATTGCTGCCGTCATGGCTGATGTGCCCTTCCTTTGCGACTTCCCCCGGGCGACGTGGGTTTCGCCTTCGGATCCCTACGGGGAGATCGTGCGCTACTTGAAGGTGCACCGGGACCAGGTACGAGAAGTGTTTTCGACACTGTCGTACTTCGACTGCGCCATTTTGGCCAAAAGAGCCAGCGCGCCCGCACTGTTCTCAGTCTCGCTGATGGACCAGATCTGCCCCCCGTCCACGGTTTACGCGGCCTACAACCATTACGCCGGCCCCAAAGAGATGGTCGAGTACGCCTACAACGACCACGAGGGCGGGCTTGGTTTTCAAGAAGCCGTCCAGCTGAAGTGGCTGCCGGCTAGATTGGCTGCCGGCCGAGTGGTAGACGCCGAACCGGCCGTGGCGGCAGACGGACGTCAGTAGACGCTGAAGCCCAGCGGGAGGGGGCTACGGCCGCTGAGCGCACGCACGACATCGTGGCCGACGCCACGGCGAACCGCTCCCCATCACGGCCCAACTGGTCAGGATGACTTGTCCTCGATCTCCCAGGCGTGGTCGAGCACGTGCCAAGCCAGGCGGCGGATGGCGTAGGGGGCCGTCCAGGCACCGCCCGGGGCACCCGCTCGGAGGGCCTGAGCCAGGTCGTGACGTTGCTTGTCCCAGGGGCTCTCGCTAGCGATCCGCAGGCCCACCTTGGAGCCGTAGGACCGCTCGGCCCTTCGCACGTGGTCGACTATGCCGTCGCGGTCCCGGCCGCCTCCGCGCGGGCCTTTGTTGAGGATGGCGGGTGCGTTACTGGCCGTGTGGTCGAAGTAAGCCCACGCGGCTTCCAACAGGTCCACGAGGCGGTTGGCCTCGGCGCTTGGGAGCGGCTCGTCGTCCCCCGGCCCAAGCGTGGCCGGCGCTCCGAAGTCCGTGGTCATTGTCCCCGGTACCCGTGCCACTACGTGCAGCGGGCCCGGCGCGAAGGTAGGCCCGGCGACGGCCGCGTAGCGGGGCGCGTACCCGGTGAGGCACTCGAGCGCGGCTTCCTCCCCCCGGGCTCGCCGGCACCACCCGGGCCAGTCCAAGGCGGCGGCGAACACCCATCTCGTCCCCACCTCGAGGTAGACCCGGGTGTGCTCTGGCGTCGGCAAAGAGGGGCGAGGGCTCAACTGAATGTAGGTTAGGGCGCCGCGGGGTACTGTCGGCGGGCACTGGGCCGTTCGAGGTTGGCCCTCGGGATGTCCAGGTGGCGAGAAGCGCGCATTTGCACCGGTACCGCTCAAGCGCCCCAGGCCGCCTTCCGATCATTCGGGTCAGCCAGGCAAGCAAGGAAGCGGGCGGTTACGAGCGGGCCGCCACCACAGGACGTGAAGGGACATATGGGCCAGTTCATGGTCGGCCGCCAGCCGATCTTCGATGCCGCGCTGAACGTGCACGGTTACGAGCTGCTCTTTCGTGGCTTGGAGGCGGAAAGGCCGGGCGGCGACCAGATGACCGCCGAGGTACTGGTGCACGCCGGGTTGGACCTGGGCCTCGAGGCATTGGTGGGTGCGAAGCTGGCCTACGTGAACACGACCCGGCCGTTCCTGGTCGGAGAGGCAGAGATCCCCTTTTCCCCGCGGCAGGTAGTCATCGAAGTCTTGGAGGACGTACCGCGCGATCCTGAAGTCCTCGCCGGGTGCAGGAGGTTGGTCGCCGCTGGGTACACCCTCGCTCTCGACGATTACGTCTGGGGTGAGGAGGACGATCCCCTGCTCTCGTTGGCCCGAGTGGTGAAGCTGGACGTGCTGGCCCTCTCCTCCGACGAGCTCCGGGAGGCGGTCAAGCAGTGCTCGGCTCACGGGTTGAGGCTGGTCGCCGAGAAGGTGGAAACTCGAGCCCAGCTCGAAGAGTGCCACCGCTTAGGCTTCGACTTGTTCCAGGGCTTCTTGCTCTCCCGCCCCGAGGTGATCGAGGGCCGGCACCTCTCGCCCTCCCGGCTCAGTTGCCTGACTGCCTTGGAGAAGCTCAACGACCCGCTCACCTCGTTCGGCGAGGTGGAGAACATCGTCCAGACCGATGCCGCCCTGAGCTACCGGTTCTTGAAGGCGGCGGGCGAGGGAGCCGCGCACGGGCTCTTCCGGCGCATGGGCTCGGTGCGGGAGGCCCTGGTCATGCTGGGGGAACGGCGACTACGGGCCTGGCTCATGCTGATGCTGCTCTCGGGGGCGCACCAGGGGGCGACCGAGCGCTACCACATCGCCATGACCCGCGCCCGCATGGCCGAGCTAATGGGCCTGGAGATCTCGCCGCTTCTCCCCGATGCCGCTTTCACCGTGGGGCTGGTGTCGGCCCTTGACCTCTTGCTGGAGGTACCCCTTGAGGACGTGGTTCGAGGCCTTTGCCTCACGGTTGAGATTGAAGGCGCGCTCCTGTCCCGCTCGGGCATCCTGGGCGGCGTGCTGGCTGACGTGCTCGCCTGGGAACTAGGAGGCGACAGCCCGGTTCTGCGCTCGGGGCTCGGGCCAGAGGTCGTGGAACAGTGCTACTTGCACGCCCTGGCTTGGGCCAATGAGGTCTGCGGTGTGCTCGACCTAACCCCTTAGGACTAACCCCCAGAACTGACCCCTGGGACTGCGCCGTGCCTCGGCGGAAGCCCCTCCCACCACGGTCAGTGCGTGCCCAGCCGCCAACTGGGCGCTAGCGGTTCGCTCTTGGCGGCATTGGGGCGGGCCGCCTCGGGTGGGCGGCACCGGCATGATTACCTGGGAGCTAGTGGCAAGCATCGTACAGACAGCGGCATCAGCCCGAGAGGTGGTGCGTAGGTACCTGGCGGAACACCACCCCGCGCTGAGGGACTGCGACATCTCCCTTCTCGAGCTTCAGTCCAGCTGGCTGGTGGAGACGGTACCCAGCGGAGACGAGGCCCGCTCCCAGCCGGAAAGCCGCGTGGTCATGATGATCAACCGGTTCGGTTTCGTAGACGAACTGGAGGACTTCAGTCCTCGCCGGGCGGCCCAACGTTGGCTGGGTAACCCCAACGTCTTGGCTGCCTCCTAGTCACTGCCCTCGCCAGCGGCGGGGCGGACCTCGGGCCGGGATTTGGCGACGCCTTCATTCGCATCCATCCCGAGAAGGTCAACAGCTTCGGCATCGAGTAGGGGCGCGACCCTAAGCGACGCTGAACACGGACGGTCAGGCCGAGCTGGAGGTTGGCGGCACATCGGTTCTGGCGAGGTCAGTGACTCACGAGTGCTACAATGAAGAACATTAGTACCGTAGGTATCCGAGCCCTCAAGCAGAACGCCTCGCAGGTGGTGGCCAGGGCCGCCGCCGGCGAAGTGGTGACCATCACCGACCGGGGAAGACCGGTCGCCCAGCTCGTTCCGGTCCCGGGGGGGCGAGTCGCTGCCTTCGTCGCGGCGGGTCGGGCCCGGCTGGCGAAGGGCTCGCTCGCCGCCCTTGGCGCGCCTAGCGGTGCCGGTGCGGAGCGGCCCGTGCTGTCGGAGGTCGTAGCGGCCATGCGTGGTGAAGAGCGCTCCTGATGGCCTTCTACCTGGACACGTCGGCGGCGGCCAAGCTCGTCGTCGCCGAACCGGCTTCAGAAGCCATGGCCTCGTGGGCGGCCACCCACGAAACGCAGGTGATCGCCAGTGACCTGCTGCGCACTGAGCTCCTTCGGGCGACCCGGCGCGCGGCACCCGATCGGATGCAGCGCGCTCGATCAGTGCTCGACGCCCTCACCTTGTTCAACCTCACCTCCGCCACGTTCGAACGGGCGGCCACCCTTGACCCCGAGGAGTTGCGGAGCCTGGACGCTCTCCATCTCGCCGCGGCTCTGGAGCTGGGCGACGAGCTTGACGGCATCGTGACCTACGATGACCGCATGGCGGCGGCTGCCTCCCTGTACGGCGTGGCGGTGATAACGCCGACATGAGACCTGCGCCGCCTGTGCGGGTACCGAGGGCCCATCTGTCCTGCTCGGTGTTGCGAGCTGGTATTCGTGGACGAGCCAGGTAGCGGCGCCAGTCTGAGGGAGGTGGAGGTGGCACGCAACGCGCTGCGATCAAGGTTCGTGGCAATCGTCTTTCTATTGGCCGGCGTCTTTCTGTTGGCCGGCACCTGCGTGGCGTCGGGGCCCGGTGGGCTCTCGCTAGCCCCAGCGGCACTGGCCGCCCCCAAGGCGGCGGCAGCTCCGGTGGCGGTAGGGGACCGGCTCGGCGCGGTCTCATCTTTCAGCCAAGGGTACCGGTGCCTCCCGTACACGAGCTTCTCCATCCCCAAGGGAACGCAGGCCCGGGCCCTCGTCATGCACCTTGACGGTTACGCCGTGACCTACACGGCGCGGCCGTCGCACCGAGGGCTCGAGATGCTTTCCTACCCCGGCTCGATAAATGTGAGCAACGGAGCCAGCAGCTGGCGTGTGCCACCCCCCGCCGACCCGAACGACGAGTACTTCGAGCTGGGCGCGCTGTGCGCTATCCAGGTCATGCCCAGGATGCCGCCAGAGTTACTGGCCGAGGGCTACTGGGGCGGAGCCCACTGTTGCTACGGGCCTACCATTTACCAGTACTCGACGGCCGCCGGTGGGTACCGGGTGGTGGAGGACCTCACCAAGCCTCATGTGGGGGATGGCCTGCACTGGGACCCCAACGGTGGCTTCCAGCCCGTAAAGATCAGGGGCGAGGTACTGCTCGAGAGCTCGGACGGCGCGTTCGCCTATGCGTTCGGGTGCTATGCCTGCACGCCGGCGCCAACGCGGCTGTTCACGGTGGCGAGCGGCCGCCTTTTGGATGTGACCACCAGTTACCCGGCGGTGATCCGCTCCGAGGCCGCTGGTGCCTGGAAGGGCGCCGTTCAGTCAATGGCTTCGGCACAAGGCGCCGGCTTGGTTGAGGGACCGCTGGCCGAATGGGCTGCTGACAGCTGCGAGCTGGGCGAGGGGGCTCAGATGTGGCGCACTTTGGAGCAACTGCAGGCGCAGGGCAGGCTGAGCGCGGCCGAGAGCCAGTCGTTCAACAACAAGGAGCCGTTCCCCGCACAGCTCAAAGCGTTCCTGCTGAAGAACGGCTACTGCAAAGGCCAGCTCTGAGTAGGGCCCGCGCTCGCCGCCGCCGTCGAGGTCACCTCAGCCCCTGGGCTCACCCCGGGGCCGCGTCAACGACCTAGCGCGCCGGCCTGAGCCGGGCACCGTACTCACCAACCACGCGACGGGCGACCCGGTGCCCGGCCTCGACCGCCTCTCGGAGGCTCAGGCCCTTAGCCCAAGCGGCCAGGAACCCACCGGCCATGGCGTCCCCTGCCCCGGTCGTGTCCACCACCTGGCTGACCGGAGCCACGTCTACTTCCAGGAGCTGGCGCCCGTCGGGGGCATAAACCACGGTGGGCTGGGGGCCGTGCTTCAGCACCACCAGCCCGGGCGCCCGGACCGGGCCGGATGGCCAAAGGGCGCCAGCCTCGTCTTCGTTGGCGAACAGCACCTCGGGCGCCAGCTTGTCCACCAGCTCCAAAAAGGCGTTGCGGCCCACTTGCTGGATGCGAAAGACATTGCCCGCGTCCAGGCTGACCCGCCCGCCGCCCGCGCGCACCAGCTCCACCGCCCGCCAGGCGCCTGCTGCGGTGATGTCTTCGAACATGTTCTCGTAGAGGTGCAAGACCGATATGCCGCTCAGTTGCTCCTCGGTCACATCCTCGGCCGAGAGCCTGAAGCTGGAAGTGTCGTAAGCCATGGTGCGGTGACCGTCCCCTCCGACCAGAACGATCACCGTGGCGGTGGTGCCCTTGCGGGTAACGGCGACCTCCACCCCCACGCTTTGCAGGTCCTCCACCAAAGCGCTACCGATGGCGTCGTCTCCTGCGTGGCCCACGAAGCGGACCGAGGCGCCTTCGAGGGCGGCCGTCCAGGCCACGTTGGGCCCAAAACCGCCGGGGGCAAAGAGGATCTGCGACAAGGTGCTGCCATCAGGGACGAGGGGCTGGCTGGGCTTGACCACTACGTCTTGGACCACGCAGCCCATGACGCCGACGGTCGGAGGCGAAGGGAGCAGGGGGAGGGTTGTGTCCGGCATGAACAGAGAGCATAAGCGCCCGGGGCGACGCCCTCAGGGGGTGAGCAATTTGGTGGCGCGCCGTCCCGAAACCATCATGGCGAGGGTCGCCAGGGCCGCCAGGTAGGCGACGTGCCCGAAAAAGTCCCAGGAAGGCTCGCCCAGGCAAAGTTCACGGCACACGGCCACCCCCTGGTAGAGCGGAGTGGCTTCTATCGTGAGCTGGAGCCAGCGGGGGAAGACCGATAGGGGATAAAAGGTGGCGGAAAACAAGAACAGCGGCATCTGGACCAGTTGGATCTTGTCGAAATCCGTCCAAGAGCGCATGTAGCAAGCCGACGCGAACCCGAGAGCAGCAAAGGCGAACCCCACCAGGACAGCGCACGGCAGGGCCAGGAGCGACCACCAGGAACGGGTGTCGGAAAGCAACGCCATGGCCGCCAAAAACGCCGCCGCGTACAGACCTGACCGGATGACCGCTGAGGCCACTTCTCCGTTGGCTATATCGCGGGGGCTGAGCGGGGTGGCGACCACCCCCCGGTAGATCTTGGCCCAGTGCAGCTTGTCGAAGACGTTGGTGGTGCACTCGTAGATGGCACCGTTCATGGCCGAACTGGCCAGCAATGCCGGGGCCACGAAGGCGGCATAAGGCACCGCCATGCCGTTGGGGCCGGGCACCTTACCCACCAGGTGCCCTATGCCCACCCCGATGGAAAGGAGGTAGAACACCGGCTCCACCAACCCGGTAGCCCACACATAGGGGACGGCCTTTTGCACCCTGAGGTTGCGGCCGACCAGGGCGCGGCCACCTCTCGTGTGCTCCAGGCGGGGGCGGGCGATCATCGGGCCAGGGTGCGGCGGTAGGTGGACCGGGCGGCTAATACCCCGATGGTGGCCACACCGAGCAGGTAGGCCGAGTGGCCCAGGATGGCGAGCGAGCTGAGGCGCCCCAGGTACAAGCCCCGCGAAAGCTCGACACCATGCCAGAGGGGCAGGGCGTAGGCAAGCGACCGCAAGCCGGCGGGTAGCTGCGAGATGGGGAAAAATGTGCCGGAGAACAAGAACAGGGGGACCATGACGAGGCGGAAGATCATCACGAAGGGCTGCTCGTGGCGGACTGTCACCGCGTAGCCGATAATGGGGGCGGCAAAAGCCAGTGCTACTGCCGGGCCGACCAGTAAGTCGGCGGCGGCCGCCGGGGAGTGCACGGCACCAAAGGCGGCACTGACGGCGAGGTAGAACGCCGAGGCCATGAGCCCCCGTGACGCGATCCATACCAGGTGGCCGGTTACTATGTTGCCCACTGATAAAGGCGTCGCCAGCATGGAACGGTAGGCGCCGCTCCACCAGTTCTTGCAACCGTACACGTCATAAGTGGAGCGCGAGACTGCGACTTGCATGGCCGTGGTCACAAGAAGTGCTGGGGCCACGAAGGACAGGTAATTTTCCCCTCCCAGGCTGGCCAAGGCGCGACCGTGGGCAATGAAATGCCCAAGGCCCAAGCCGATGGATGCCAGGTACAGCACCGGGGTCAGAAAGGTGGTGGAAATGTCGGAGCGCCACTGCCTGACAAAAGTCGTCCAAAAATAGTGGAGCGGGCGTAGCGACATGGGGATTTCCATCGAGGCCATGTCTTCAGTCCAAGAGCTGGCGCCCGGTCAGGCGCAGGAAAACATCCTCCAGGCCGGCCCGGCGTACGAGCACGTTGGCCGGTGAGAGGCCCCGGTTCAGTACCGCTTCGACTGTCTGGTTACCGTCCTCGGTATACAGGAGCAGCCGGTCGGCCAATACCTCGATATGGGAAGCCAGCCCATCAACACGGCCCGCCCTGCCGGGAGCGTCGGCCTCCTCGAAGCGAAGCTCGACCACTTCTTTGGGCACATGGTTCGCGATGAGCTCGCGGGGGGACCCTTCAGCCACGATCTGGCCTTTGTCCATCACCACCAGGCGGTCGCAGAGCTGCTCTGCCTCTTCCATGTAGTGAGTGGTCAGCAGCAGGGTTACCCCGTTGCGCTTCAGGCCGTGAAGCCGGTCCCAGAGCAGGTGGCGGGCCTGGGGGTCGAGGCCGGTCGTGGGCTCGTCGAGTAGGAGCAACGCGGGCTCGTTCACCAGGGACCGGGCAATGGTCAAGCGGCGCTTCATGCCCCCCGAGAGATCGTTGACCCGGTCCTGGGCCCGCTCGGAAAGTTGCGCGAAGGCGAGCAGCTCGGTCATCCGCTCTCGTAGCTGGCGTCGAGGGATGCCAAAGTACCGGCCGTAGACGTAGAGGTTGTCGGCCACAGATAGTTCCAGGTCCAGGTTGTCCTCTTGGGGTACCACTCCCAGCCGTGCCCGTATGTGAGGCCCGGCCTGGTCCGGGTCCCACCCCAGCACCGTGAGCTCCCCGCCACTGCGCGGTGACGTGGCCCCGATCATGCGCATGGTCGAGCTCTTGCCTGCCCCGTTGGGGCCAAGGAAACCGAAGGCTTCCCCAGGAAGGACGTCGAAGTCAATATGGTCGACGGCGACGAAGTCGCCGAAACGCTTCACCAGGTTGCGGGCTCGGACGAGTGGGTCAGTCATTTTCCACGATCGGTCCGGGCGGGTGGTCGCTGGACTGGTCGTGCTCCCAGGCCAGGGCGCAGGCGGCGGAACAGAAATAGGCCCGGGTGCCATTTGGCCCCCAGCGGCCGACCAAACCAGCCACATGGGGCAGGACGAGGCCGCAAATGGGATCGGTCACGGTGAGCTCCGAGGTGGCGATCCCCAGCCGGACCGCTTCGATGGGATGGTCGAAGCCCCGGATGGGGTAAGGGAGGGCTTCGCTGGTTGCCACCCAACGGGGGGCCTGCGTGGCCACGTCCCTCGTGGCCAGGACTTGGCCTGGCATGGCCGCGTCGCAGAGGCGGGACGCCACATTGGTGGCTCGGCCGATGTAGTCGTCGCCTTCGAACAGGATGACCGGCCCCTGGGCCAGCCCGGCCCGGATGGGGAGCAGCAACCCGTGCCCGTTGGCCGTCAGGCCGGCCGGGCCGGCCGCTCTTGCCCGGGCGGCGACTTCGAGCACCATGGCCACGGTCGCCCCCGTGTCACCGGAGCCAAGCATTGCCCCATCCCCCAGCCACTTGGTGACCCGGACACCACGTCGAGCGGCTATTTCTCGGAGGGCGGTGCGAAAATTGGCCAGCACAACGACGGTGCTCTCGTCCCCGTGCCGTTCAGTGAACGCGGTAAAGCCGCAGAGGTCAACGAAAGCGAAACAGCGTTCGACGCGCATAGCTGCACAACCATGGTCGGGCGCGGCCCGCCTGCCGGCAAGTCGTTATTTGGGCCTCGGCCCTACCCTACGCGACTGGCCAGCACGAAGAAGGACGAAAGCGGCACCACGTGCACGTAGGCCCCCGTGTACGGCGCTTCTACGATGTCGCCGTTGCCCACGTACATGGCGACGTGCTCCCCGGGGTCGGCCGGGAAGACCAGGTCGCCCGGTTGGAGGTCTGACATGGGTATGTGGGTGGTGTCTGCGTACTGAGCCCCGCTGTAGTGGGGCAGGTAGACGCCGGCCTGCGCCCAAGCCCACTCAACCAGCCCGGAGCAATCGAAGGCGCCGGGCCCCGCGGCGCCCCAAACGTAAGGGTCGCCGACCCGGCTTTCAGCCGCGGCCACGGCCGTCGCCGCGCCGGAGGAACTGGGTGGCGCCTGGAACGCCGTGGTAGGGGGTGCCTGGGGCGCCGTTGTGGGCGGCGCCTGGCCCGGCAAGGTAGTTAGCGGCAGCTGCAGGTCCTGGGCGTGCACAGCGTGCTGCTGGCGTGCTTCGGCCTGTAACTGCGCCTGCCTCTCGGCCGCGGCCGCCTCTGCTGCCAGCCTGGCCGCCGCCGCCCGTTCGGCCGCCAGGCGGGCCGCCGCCGCCCTCTCCGCGGCCAGTAACTCCTGGCGGCGGATTTCGGCTACCAGGGTGGCGATCCTCCCGTTGACCTGGTCCTCGGAGGCCACCAGCTTGTCCTGGGCCGCCTGGACCGCCTGGCGGTCGGCTTCGAGCCGGGCCACCACGACGGCATCAGCGTTGCGAGCGGCCACCAGTTGCTGGTGAGCCGTGCCTTCCAAGGCCGTGGCCAAACGGTACCGGTCAAGGGTGTCCTGCTCGCTCGACGCGGCAGAGTCCATTAGTTCCTGGCGGAAGAGGGCCTGTTCGACATCCTTGAGCGGCGCCCCTCCGCCCAGTTCGACCTGGGTGCCGGCGCCCTCGTAGGCCTGGACCGCCTCCGCCCTCAGGAAGCTGAGCGTCCGCACTTGGCCGGCGTGGGCTTTGGCCAGTGCCCTGGAAGCCGCGGCGACCCGGGTACCGGCTAGGTGGAGCGCGATGAGGGCACCGTCGTAGCGTTCGCTGAGAGCCGCCTCCTGCAAGCCGAGCTGATCGATCCGGGTGGCCAGAGCCTGGGCCTGAGCGCGCTCGTTGGCCAGCTGGTCTGCACCAACTGGGTGCGCCGCTACAGCCGTACCGGCCAGCGTGGTGGCGACAACCAGAAGTGCCCAGGCGGCGTTACGCCGGGATGGAAATGTGAGCGGCGTCACAACTTTCCCGAACGCTAGGTGACGGGACTATGGCCGGTCAAGGAACCGGCCTATTTGCCCGATTTGTCACCTGACGTGCCGCTCCAGCCCGCGGTGGTACCTACCATCCGCCCCGGTGGACGACTTCTGACATGCTCCGGCGCCTGCGCCTGGCCGAGGTGGCAGGCT
Organism: Actinomycetes bacterium; assembly: GCA_021827285.1. Classification (GTDB taxonomy): domain Bacteria; phylum Actinomycetota; class Acidimicrobiia; order Acidimicrobiales; family Palsa-688; genus JAKAWM01. The sequence goes on from JAKAWM010000035.1 coordinate 11,242, forward strand.
TGTCGTCCGGGCTGGGCCAGCCCAGGGCCACTCCCCCAAGGGGCTCCCAGCCATCGGGGACGCCCAGGTGGGCGAGCAGGGGCCCGGCCGGCTTACGGAGGGCAAAGAACAGGGCACCCAGGCCCTCTTGGGCCAGGGCGAGCAGCAGGAGCATGGTGGCAAAGGCCGTGTCCACCAGCCAGTAGGGGACCTGCCAGCCATGTACTGTGCCCACGCCCGCCTGGCCCGGTCCCTTGTCCGCTTCGGAGTACCGCTCCAAGTAAGCGGCACGGCTCGCCATGGGTAGGACTACTACGGGCGCGCGCAGGAGGCCGGGGTGGCTCGGGTGTTCCAGCCACGAGCGGTCAGCAACGTGGGGCCAAAAGTCCTGGGTTTGGGCCCCTTCGAGAACGACGAACGCCCACCCCTGGGTATTGCCGGCGGAGGGAGCGTGGGTGGCCAGTGCCAAGGCGCGTTCGAGGATCTCGTCACTGACCGGGTGGTCGATGAAGTTGCGGCACATACGCCGCCCGGAGACGGCAGCATCCAGTTCCACTTCGCGCAAGCTAGCCTGTGCCGGGAATCTCGACCAATCTGGTAAGGTTTAAGCATCTATGCCGACGTTCCGTGAGCTGTTGAGCACCGCCAGATCGCGTATTGCCGA
>JAKAWM010000036.1 GCA_021827285.1 Actinomycetes bacterium
CGCTTATGCCTTCGACGCCCGAGCAAAGGGCGCGGATGACGTGCATCTGGCCCATGGGGCCGCCGGCCCCGATGACCAGGGCCCGGTCATGGGGCCTTAGCTCACCTGACGCCGGGACGGCCGCGTAGGAACTGGCTGCCGAGACCCCGGGCGTGCCCACCCAGCGCGTCGACCCGTAGTGGGCCCGCCCCACCCCGATCGAGACGGGACGGCCGATGCTCTTGCCACCGAGCACGAGATTGACCACCCCGCCGTTGGCCAGCTTGTCGTTTAGGACTTCGATGGTGCTCTTGTCGGCGCCGAAGTACACGATGTCGTCAAAGCCCTGATCGGGCAAGGCGGTCAGGTCCTCGACCGAGGCGACAGCCAAGCCCATGGCCTCGAGGGCGGCTGTCTGGGCCGCCTCCGCAGTGACCGTCACGACTGAGCCGGGAGGGCCCTCGGGACTGAAAGACCCGGCCAGGCCGAGCACCTGGTGCCCCCTGTCCGCCACGACCAATAGGCGCCCACCCGCCCGGACCGAGCGCCGGTCAACGCTGGCGTAGGCGTTCTCAACGCATGACCACGGCTCGATCAGGGCAATGGCCGAGGCGCTGAGCGACTCGGGAGCACCTACCATGTAGCGCTCGCCTGTCCCCGGTTCGAGGGTCACCCGCTCGTCGAGCAGGACGTATTCCTGGAGCCCGCCCTCGAAGTTATAACCAAAGGCCGCGTTCGAGCCGTTCGTCAGCAGGCTCCGGTAATCGGTCTGCACCAGGAACCGCTCGCCCACTCGGTAATGCCGCACCCCGCTCCCGACGGCCACGACCCGGCAGGCCACCTCGTGGCCGGGCACGCCGGGCTGGTCCCCTGGCACATAGCTGCGACAGCTGACGAGCACGTCCCTAGCGATACCCGACAGGACCTCACCTTTCCTCGGGTGAGCCGAGAACTGCTTGGCCAGCTTGACATCCGAATAGCACAGCCCGACCGCCTCGACCCTCACGAGGACCTCCTGTGGCCCAGGCTCAGGGACCCGCTTGTGCTGGTTGAGGACCAAGCGGCCGGGGCCGACCAGTTGCACGGCCCATTGAGTATTGGGCAGCCCCTCGGAAAAGTCCATTCGCTCTTCGTCCTCCATTTCAGTGCAGCATCACTTGGCCGCCGGTGACCGGCAGCGCTTGGCCGGTCTCGTACTGCTGGTCCATCAGGTAGTAGATCGCCTTCATAACGTCCGCCGCCGTACACCCGCGCCCCATGGGGACCTTCGCCTCGTAAAAACGCCTGACGTCGGCCGCCGTCTTGGCCCCGGGCACCTTCCCGGTCCGCAGGTATTGGACGAACAGCCCTGTATCGGGGTCAGACCACAAGGGCCCATCGAAAAAGTTGCCCGGGCACACGGAGTTCACCTTGACCCCGTCTTCGATCAGCTCCAGGGCGAACGACTGGGTCAGCCCTATGCCACCAAACTTGCTGCCGGCATAGGCGAAGTTCTTGTTGGAGCCTACCAGCCCGGACTTGGAGTTGATCTGGACAATATCGCTCCAGTGGTCAGGGCGGACCGCGTGCTGAGTCGCCAGCACGGGCACAACGTACTTCGCACACAAGAAATAGCCCTTGTAATTGACGGCCGTAGTGAGGTCGAAGTCATCCTCAGGTTGGGCCTTTATGCTGGCCGCCCTCAGGACTCCAGCGTTGACCACGAGCAGGTCGAGCCCCCCATAAGCCCGGACCACTTGGTGCACGGCTTCGGCCACCGAACTTGCCGAAGTCACATCCATCGGGATAGCAATGGCTCTTCCCTGCCCGGGCTCCCCCCCTAGCACCTTGGCCGCGTCATCTACCCCGGCAGCATTGAGGTCCGATAGAGCCACATGCCCACCCTGGGCGATCAAGTCTTCGGCGATCGCCCGCCCAAAGCCCTGGGCGGCTCCGGTCACTAGGGCCACCTTACCTACAGCCCGCCGTACTTCAACCGGGGCGGTCCCCGGGCCCCGGGCACCGGCTGCCCCCTCTCCCGGCGGGCCAGCGGCCGAGAGATAATCCCGGAGATAGAGGTGGTCGGGGATATGGTGGACGCCGCCCAGACGGGCAGCACCGGTCAAGATCTGGACGACGTCGGTGTACACCAGGCGCGCCGACTCCGCCAGAGCCCAGCTCGTTGCGGATGAAAACAGGCCCAAACCCGGGACCAAGACGACCACCGGCGGCCGCTGGTACCTGCGAGCGTGGTCACCCACCGCCTCGGCCAGCCGTGCCACCAGGGCGTCCGGAGGCTCCTCGGGAGAGGCCTCGAACCACAGGGGAAAACGCCCGCAAGATCTCACCTGGTCAAACGTCACTGGCCCACCCATGGCCAGGTCGCGAACCCCCTCTTGGCAAACAAACCGGAGCACCGGGTCAGAGTCGTCAAAGGTAACTATCTCGAGCGGCCCGCCGGGTTTGCTCAACAAACCCCGCAGGGCGGGTGCCAGCAAGTTGATCAGCGCACGCGTTCCGGCCGTCCTCGGCCAGGCATCCTCCCCCCCCGGACCTGCCGGGAGCCGTGACTGGATAGCGGCCAGAGCCTCGAGCAACCGCTCGATGGCGGCTAGGACTTCTTCAGAGGTGGCGCCGCTGACGAGCACGCCATGGTTTTGTATGATCACGGCGCGAGGACGATCTGCAGCCGGAGCAGGCCTAGTGCCAGGCGACGCTCCCAGCACCGTTTTGGCCAAGGCCAAGCCAGGTTCAACCAGGTCTACCCAGGCCACATCCCCTTCAAGCTCGGGCTGCACCAAACTGCGGCCCTTTTGACAACAGCTGAACTGGTTGACCAAGGCGGGCTGCAGGTGGGCGACGAACTTGCCGGGCATAACATGGTGAAGGAACGCCTCGCTGAGAACCGGCCCCTGGTCCCCAACCGCAGCGGGCTCAGGCAGCACCAAAGTGTCGCCGTCGAGGGAGGCCTGAAGAAAACGCCGGTCAAAACGTACGAAGTCTGTACCTTGGACGACCGCCAGCCGGCTCCTGATCACCGTCACCAGCAAATGATCACCGGACTTGGCGGAAACACTCCCGCCTCCAGCCCCAACGAGCTCGGGATGGTCCTCAAAGGCCCGCGAAATCTCTGCCAGCGCGCCGACAAGCTCGTGGCCTGAGCTGGACGGCACAACCTCTCCCATGCCGGTCTCCTAGCCGGCGCCCAGGGTAGTGGGAGTGGTTAGTTTGAAGTACTGCTCGATCACCGCCGCGCCGAGCCGACCGAGTGCCTTGAGCCGAGCCTCGCCGTCCTGGTAGTGGCCGCTCAGGTTGCCCTCGCTGTCTACGTAACCCTCCTGGCCGTTGGCCACCAGGTACTGGTGGGCGGCCACGATGCAGGCCCCCTCCCAGAAGACATCCCCAACCTCCACCGGCACGGGTGCGTCCCGGGCGCAATTAGGCTCCAGCGGGACCATTTCCAAGGTGTTGTGCTCGGTACCGGCCAACACGGCGATACCAGCGGCTCTCAGGCCCACCACGTAGTCTCGGAGGACTTCAAGGGTGTTGCGGTTGGGGATGAGCTCAGCGGCATAGATCCTGCGGTCCCTCAGCGCCTTGGCCAGCGCGCCAGCATCACTTTCGAACTCGGCAACAGGGCTTGCCCCATCGGCCAGCACCGGGTAGCAGGGCACTCCGCCGAGAGCGAGCACCAGCTGGTAAGCACGGTCGAAGTCTATAAAAGTCTCCTCGACATAACCGGGTTTGCCCTTCTTCATGAGGAGGGTACGGATGGCATCTTGAGCCTCGATGGACGAGACGGGCGAGCCGACCTCTGCTTGGAGGACCGAACTGAGGGCACGAGCACGCTCAGCACTTGGCACGGTGGCAAAAAGGGCCTCCTGAAAGGCAAGCGCCACATGGCGCTCTTGCAGGTAGACCAGATCGCTGGGCACGCCGTAGCGCTCAGCCACCAAGGCCTTCACGGCCCGCTCGTCCAGGCAGATCTGGACGCCACGCTCCGAGAACACCTGGCTGAGCCGGCTGACCATTGTCGCCGTGCGCGCTGAGTCCGATCGCCTGACGGCAGCCATCAACCGCTCCGCGGCCGGAGCCATGGGGGCGAAGTGGGTGATACCCTTGCCGCACACGTACATCTTGCCCGGGTTGACGGGGTCGTTGACCCGCCGCTGTGCCTGCAGGAGCCCCGCATCGAGGCACAGTACCTCCGTCCCGAAAAGGGGGAAAATGCCCCGATCTCGGCAGAGCTCGGCGAAGTGGTCGTAGACCGCATAGTCGTAGTAGTTGCTGGCGCCCAGCACGCGAACACCCTCTGCGGCCGCCCGGTCAACCGCTTCGGCGACGCTGTGGAAGGCCGAGAAGTTGGGAGGAAGGTGCACATGCGAATTGACCTTGACCGGCGCGGGCTCGGCATCAGAAACTTCATCAGGTAGGACGGGGCTTAGTGCCCTCAACATAGCCAACGGGCGTTCAGGGCTCACTGAAGGTCGGCCGCAGTCATGAGCTTGGCCCTTCTTTGACCGCAGCCTTCTCGATGCCCTCGAAGGTTCACCTCCATCGTCAGGGTCTTGCCCGCCGGCTCAGGCGTCCAGCCTCTCCAGGTCGATGTCCAGGAAACGGCAGACCGCGGCCAGCTCAGCTGTGACGTCGCCGGGCACGGCGTGGATGTGGTTGGCCCCGAACCGGGACAGGAAAACGTCGGCAGGTGCGTCCATACGGGTAAAAGCGTGGGGCCAGACATAATTGCTCTGTCTCATCAGCGCTTCGTTCTTATCGTCGTCGTAAGTCTCGAAGCGTCCCTTGGTGACCTGCAGGCGGTAACGGGCGTCCAGCCGGGACAAGCGACCAAGGGTGATATCCCCCGCAGCAGCCAAGTGGTGCACAGCGGCCCCGCCCGCGGGGAAGTACCACTCCTCGGGGTACAGGTGGACTCTCGCCATGTTCTCGGCAGGGTCGTCCGAGCGGGCAGCAAACCAAGTAGCGTGCTGGCCCGAGTTCTCCAGGTCCCAAATGCCCTCTTTGGCGAAGTAGTGACGCACGTCCGCAAAGAGCACCGGGGTCCCGGTGATCTTGTGCATGATCTGCATGGTGAGGGCTCCGTCCATGTCGTCCTCGGTGGCGCAGATGACGGGGGCTTTCGGCCCGTCGAAGTCGTAGGGGTCGTTCAGGAACGCTTCCGCGATGTCTGCGGTGGCGAAGTGGCCGGTCAGCTCGGGCTGGCCCTTGATCCCGCAGAAGTCGATGTGGCCTTCCTCGATGATCTCTTTGACCGCGTAATAAGAGCGGACCTGGCGCTCCAGGATCTCAGGGGTGAGCTTCTTGCCGTCGTAGTGGACACCGGCGGCGTACTTCTCAAGCCACTGGCGGCCAGCTGAAGCCTGGGCGGCCGGCACCAGCTCTGAACGGCGCACGATCTCCCATTGGTCGACTTCCTCGACGTCTATGCCGAAGCGGGACATCCACTCGTCGGTACGGCCGACCGCGGTGTACATGCCCATGGAACGGCCGCCAAAACGGGCAAATGTGCAGCCCTCCAATGAGCGGGTCGCGTGCGCAGCCGCTACGACCTGGCGCAGGCGGCTCTTCACCAAGTCCTCCTCCACCTCGCCCCACAGCCGTTCATGGAGGCGTCCGATCTGGTCCAGGCTCCCGCCGGCGGCCAGCAGGCTGACCATGCCCGGGTAGGTCGGGTCAATGTTCGAAAATAGAAGGAGCGGCCCAGCCGTGGCCCGAGCGGCATGGACAGAAAAGTGCGGGAAGGCCCACACCGGGTAGTTGAAAATGGTGAGATCGGGTCGCTGGGCGGCCAGACGGCGAGCTTCCCTGACCGCGACCTCGTTAGAGGTGACGGGTTCGGCCCCTCGCACAACCTCGGCGCCGAACCCTTGGCAGGCGGCAGCGATCCGCTCTTCGACCTGGGCTATGAACGAGACAAGTCCCTGGTGGACGAAATCGCGGCCATCGCTAAAGCTGAGTATCCCGACGCGAGTCATGTGCCCTCCGAAGAAAACGATTTATAGAACTTCCAAAAGAAACTACCTTAGGTGCAGCTCTTGCTAACATGAACATGTGGCTGGTTGCGGACCATAGGCCACGACCTGAACATGAAACCCCTCCATAGAATCCCCTCCGCCACAACGGGACAGTCCGGCTCGTGGCAGTAAACCTTTACTAGGATATCAGGCGAGATGCAGGTCCATCAAGTCAGCGGTACCGCTCACAGGCCTGGGACGACCCCCAGGACAGCTCGTGAGGGCAGCGACCCGAGCAAGGCAACGATCGTGGACGTCGCCCGAGCGGCCGGCGTCTCAACGGCAACGGTGTCTCGGGTCCTCAACGACCATCCCAAGGTCGGTTCGCAGCTGAAGGCACGGGTCCTGCAGGCCATCAAGGAGCTCGGTTACCGCCCGAGCAGGGTGGCCCGCAGCCTGCGCACGCGCCGCAACCGCGTCTGGGCACTGATCATCTCCGACATCCGCACTGGCCCCTTTTTCGCTGACCTGGTGCGCGGAGTGGAGGACGTCGCTCACGGTGCTGGCTACTCGCTCTTTCTTTGCAACACCGACGAGGACCCCGCCAAGGAGAGGGCCTACATGGAGTTGGCGCTGGCAGAGAACGTGGGAGGGCTTGTCCTCACGCCGTCGAGCGAGCGGACCGACCTGAGCCCCCTGATCAACGCGCGGACCCCTTTCGTGCTGGCCGACCGGTCCCTGCCCACAGCGCACGCGGACACCGTGATCGTGGACAACGTGGCCGGCGCCTACCAGGCGGTCAGCCACCTGCTGGCTGGCGGTTTCCAGCGCATTGCTTGTATCACCGGTCCCCTGCAGACTACGACGGGGGAACGGCGCTACGCCGGCTATGGCAAGGCCCTGGTGGAGGCGGGCCACGAGGTAGACGAGTCGCTGGTACGAGTGGCCGACTTCCGGGAGGCGGGCGGGCTCCAGGCGATGCGGCAACTTCTCAGTGGCAGCGACCCGCCTGACGCGCTGTTTGTGACCAATCACCTGATGGCCATCGGGGCGCTGCAGGCCATCGATGAGGCTGGCCTGGCCATCCCCAGCGACATCGCTGTCGTCAGCTTCGATGACCCACCGTGGTCAACTCTCCTACGGCCCCCACTGAGCGCGGTGGCACAGCCCGCCTACGACGTCGGCGTGGAGAGCGCCCGGCTGCTGCTAAGCCGGCTGGAAGGTTACTCGGGGGTGGCCCGGACGGTAACGTTGTCGCCCACTTTGGTTGTAAGGGGCAGTTCCGTGCCGGTCCCCAGAGCCACCCTCGGGCGCCGGTAGGTGCCGCCAAGCAAGGCCCTAATGACCCTCACGACAGGAGCAACCGTGCTGACGAACATAGACCCCCTGCTGACACCCGAGCTCTTGAACGTGCTCGGGCTCATGGGCCACGGCGATGAGATAGCCGTTGTGGACGCCAATTTCCCGGCCGACAGCGTGGCCCGAAGCACCTGCCACAAGCAGCCCGTCATCCTGGCGGGCGCTTCTGTGGACCAGGTGGTGCGGGCCATCTTGTCCGTCATGCCACTGGACGAGTTCGTCGGCTCGCCAGTGCGGACGATGGCGGCCCCGGCTGGCGCGGAAGGGCTGCCGCCAGTCCAAAGGGAGGTGCAAGAGATCGTGGACGCCACCGCAGGCCGCCCCTGGCCCCTCGGCACCCTGGAGCGCTTCGCCTTCTATGAGGCCAGCCGGAACAGCTACGCCGTGGTGCTGACTTCGGAACGCCGGCTGTACGCCAACTTCCTCCTAAAAAAGGGCGTCGTCCACCCGGTGGCGCAGGAGGGACGCTAGATGCCGGTGCCCGACTTGAGCTGCTTGAACCGCTCGTAAGCGTCGTCCCACGCCTGGCTCGGCGCAGGCTCGTACAACGCCGGCGGGAAGGACTCGCGAACCACCGCCCGCGCCTCGTCCGCAGAAGCTAGCTCGCCTAAAGCCATGGCCTGGACCACCAAGTTGCCCACCTGGCTGGCCTCGGCTGGCCCGGCCCACACGGGTAGCCCGGTGGCATCGGCCGCCCATTGGCAGAGCAACGCGTTGTGCGAGCCACCGCCGACGATGTGGAGAGCTGGGGGTGCCGTACCCGAGACGGCGGCCAAAACTTCGGCCGTCTGGCGGTACGAAAGAGCCAGGCTTTCCAGGATGCAACGGACCACCTCCCCGGGGCCCTCGGGGGCGTCTTGACCGGACGAGCGGCATGCGGCAACGATCCGGGCGGGCATGTCGCTTGTCGCCACAAACCCGGCCGCATTGGGGTTGACGAGGCAGCGCAACGGAGGGGCGGCGGCGGCCAGCGCCAGCAAGTCGCCAAGGTCCCGGTCCTGCCCTGAGCGCGACCAGGCCCGCTGGCACTCCTGGAGCAGCCACAGACCAGTGAGGTTGCTCATGAGCTGGTAGCTGCCGAGAGGGCCGCCCTCATTGGTGAGGTTGGCGGCATAGCTGTGGTCGTTGACAACCGGGGAGGGTACTTCGGTCCCGAGCACCGACCAGGTCCCTGAGCTCAGGTACAGCGCTCCTGGCGCCTCGAAGGGCACCGCGGCTATGGCCGAGGCGGTGTCATGAGAGGCAACGGCTATGACCAAGGTGGCGGCCAAGCCGGTGGCCTCGGCCACCCCGGCCCGCAGGGGGCCTAAAACCGTCCCCGACTGGACCACCTCGCCAAAAAGCTCCTTGGGCAGTCCCAAGCCGTCGAGCAGATCCCACGCCCAGTGCCCGCCGGCCAGGTCATAGCACTGGGTGGTCGTGGCTTCTGTCCACTCCCGGGCCGCCGTGCCAGACAGCCAATAGTGGAAAAGGTCCGGCATCATGAGCAGCGTTGACGCCGCCTCGAGGACCGGGTCACCGGCTGCCCGCATGGCCCACAGCTGGTAAAGGGTATTTATGGGGAGGAGCTGCACTCCGGTGGCCTGGAAGAGCTCCCGAGGAGGGACGCGTTGGCACACTGCGGAAAAAGCCTTCTCTGTCCGCCCGTCCCGGTAGTGGACCGGGTTGCCCAGAAGGTGGCCGGCCGGATCGAGCAGGGCGAAGTCAACGCCCCAACCGTCCACTGCCACCGAGGCAATGCGCCCGCCGTCGTCACTGGCGGCGGCCGCCGCGCCTAGGCCCTCCAAGATGGCGTCGTAGAGGCGAAGGGCGTCCCAGTGCAAGCGGTCGTGGACCTGCACGGGCACGTTTGGGAAGCGTTTGACCTCGTCGAGGCGCAACCTCCGCCCATCAAAGCGGCCCGTGGCCACGCGGCCGCTGCTGGCGCCGAGGTCAACCGAGACCATGCGCACAGCCGCCCCTCCTCGTCCCGTGTAAACGATTAATGGAAGGGCCAGCCTAGCCAAGGTGCCCGCGGCGGCTCCACCGGCACCAGCCCGCCGCCCGCCTTCCGGTAAACACAGACTAGCGGCCAGACTTAACGGATCGATACATCGCGCGCTACTATGTACCGTCGTGTTGGAGATGGCCGTGCTGGGACTGCTGAAAGAGCAGGAGATGCACGGCTACGAACTGAAGAAGAGGCTCGCTGATGTCTTCGGGTTCTCAACCGCAGTGTCCTTCGGCTCCCTCTACCCGGCGCTGGCCAGGCTAGAGGCCGCTGGAGCAGTGCAGGTCATTGCGGCGAACAGTCCCGGAGCTAACCCGGTCACCCAAGGGGAGCACCGGGCTGGCCGGCGGCGCAAGGTGTACGCCATCACCCCCCCAGGCGCGACGATGTTCGAAGAGCTCCTGACGACCAGCCAGGGTGCCACCGAGGACGATCGCTCATTTAGCCTCCGGCTGGCCTTCGCAAGCTACCTACCTCCTGATAGGCGCCTTGGCCTCCTCTTGCAACGACGGGCTGTCCTGGGCGAGCGTCTCGCCCAGTTGGCCGCCCGAGCCCGGGCACGCCGTGACGACCGTTACCTGAAGGTCCTCTTCCAGCGCCAACAGGATGAGCTCTCGAGCGACGTCTCCTGGCTCGACCAGTTGATCAGTGAGGAACGCGAGTCGGGAGCCAGCCACCAGGCCAGCCGGCCGGGTGAAGCCGAGGACGCCCAAGGGCAGCCTGGTGCCCAACCCCGGCGCGGGTGGCGGCGCCAGCCGCCCCCCGGGTCGGTGCCGCTGGCCAGCGCTTCGCAGCTCCGCCGAGCACTGCCAGAACGGCTCACAGCTGAGCCGCCACACCAGTAGCGAAATCAATCACAAGGACGGTTCCCAATGTCAAGAATCCGGTTGGCTATTGCAGGCGTCGGCAACTGCGCCAGTTCCCTGGTGCAGGGGCTCGAGTACTACCGCGACGCCAGTCCCCACGACAAGGTCCCGGGGCTTATGCACGTTCAGCTCGGCGGCTACCACGTGAGCGACATTGAAGTCGTCGCCGCTTTCGACGTCGACAATGCCAAGGTCGGTCAGGATGTCAGCAAGGCGATCTGGGCGGGCCAGAACAACACCTACCGCTTTGCCAACGTGAGCGAGCTCGGCGTGGATGTGCTGAGGGGCCCGACGATGGACGGCCTGGGAAAGTATTACCGCGAGTCCATCGAGGAATCCCCGGCCCCGCCGGTGGACGTGACCGAAGTGCTCCGCAGCTCCAAGGCAGACGTGCTCGTGTCTTACTTGCCGGTTGGCTCTGAGAAGGGCCAGAAGTACTATGCGCAGTGCGCTTTGGACGCTGGGGTCGGTTTTGTGAACGCCATCCCTGTTTTTATAGCGAGCGACCCGACCTGGGCCAGGAAGTTCGAAGAGGCCGGCCTGCCCATTATCGGCGACGACATCAAGAGCCAGCTCGGCTCTACCATTGCTCACCGGATCCTGGCCCGGCTCTTCGAGGACCGCGGCCTGGTGCTGGACCGCACTTACCAGCTCAACTTCGGCGGCAACATGGACTTCAAGAGCATGCTCGAGCGGGAGCGCCTGGAGTCCAAGAAGATTTCCAAGACCCAGGCCGTGACCAGCCAGATCGAGCGGGGCATACAGGCACACGACATACACGTGGGGCCGTCTGACCACGTGCCCTGGCTCGAGGACCGCAAGTGGGCCTATATCAGGCTGGAGGGCCGTAATTTTGGCGACGCCCCGCTTAACATAGAGGTGAAGCTCGAAGTCTGGGACTCGCCCAACTCGGCTGGCGTCATGATCGACGCCGTCCGCTGCATCAAATTGGCCCGCGACCGTGGGATGGGCGGGCCGCTGCTGGCGCCCTCGGCCTATTTCATGAAGTCGCCGCCGGTCCAATACCACGACGACGTGGCGCGCGAAAAGGTCGAGGAGTTCGCCTCGGGTGTAGCCACCAAGTAGCGGGCACCAAGCAAGTGGCCAACGACCCGGCGTTCCCGGCGGGATCAGAGATCGCCCGCCTCCGCGAGCTCGGCCTGCTCCCCGTGGTCGAGCTCCCAGCCCTGGAGCTGGCCCGACCGCTCTTCGAGGCGCTCTCAGCCGCTGGCCTGCCGGCGGCTGAGATCACCCTGCGCACGCCGGTGGGACTGGAGGCCCTAAAGTTATTGGCCCAGGCCTACCCCGAGGGGTTCATAGGCGCCGGCACGGTACGCGACGCAGAGCAGGCCGCCCAGGTGATCGACGCGGGTGCTCGCTTTGTCGTCTCTCCTGGGACCGACCTCGAGGTAGTGCAGCTGTGCCGGGAGCAAGGGGCCCTGGTCATGCCAGGGGTGTGCACCCCCACCGAGGTCATGTCCGCCCTCAAGGCCGGGGCCAGGCTGCTCAAGTTCTTCCCGGCCGAGGCCTCGGGGGGCGTCGGGTTCCTAAAGGCGCTCGCCGGGCCGTTCCCCGACGTCCAGTT
>JAKAWM010000037.1 GCA_021827285.1 Actinomycetes bacterium
TGGCTGAGGCAGTCCTGCTCTCCGTGATCGGCGGGGCGATCGGGGTTGCGGCGGGGGCGATATCGACCGCCGTATACGCGTCCGCCAAGGGCTGGCAGGTGGACGTACCACCTCTCGCATGGGGGGGCGGTTTCGGGGCGGCGATACTGATCGGAGTGATCGCAGGGCTCATGCCGGCGCTCCGCGCCGCCCGCATGTCGCCGACGGAGGCGCTCTGGAGCATTTGAGGCGCCGGCGTGGGGACTGCGGGGGGACCGGCGGGCCGGGGCGGGCCGGCCGACGGCCGGCGGCGGCCGTTGGTGAGTCGCGCACCTCGTGCAGGGGCAGGCGAGTTGTGCGCGAAGACCCCCGGCCGCACCAGGTTGCAGCGCGCTAGATAACCAAAGGGAGGGACAATGTTTAGCACCAAGCAGGTTGAACGAAGCACCCCCAGCCGAAAGATCCGTGCAGCACGGCGGGCCGGGGTGGCCTACCAGGCGAACCGGGAGGCACTCGAGCCGCCGCTGCGGCTGCTCCTCGACGCCGCGTTGGCGGCGCGGATGTACCCACGGTCCGCACCGCCCTCATCGAGCGACTGTCCTGCCTCATCTACCTGAGCAGCGGTATGCACCGCGGCGCCATCCCTTCGCTCCGGGGCCTCGCCGCCGCCAGCGGGAGATCAGGAGCTGCGGGCGTGGCTCTTCCCTGACAGACGCGCAGAGCCCCGAACCCTGCCGGCACCAGCCCCGCTGAGCAGGGGAATCGTTGCCCGCGGGCAGAGGTCCATGTTTTTGTTCGCTTCGCCTCGTTCATGCTCTAGCCGCCTGGTGGCGCCGGAGCAAGAAAGGTCGTTCGCCCCTAAGGATGGCGACCTTGGCGTTCCTAGCCTAGGTCGAAGGAGACCGTGGAGGTTTTGAGGAGGTTCGCACCGACCGCGAGACCGTGATCAGGGGCCGAGCGGAGAGCTCCATCTGTTGTTCAGGGAGCGAAAGGCGCCCAGTTCTGGTCCAGTGTCGTCCCCGATGAGAGGTGAGTCATGAAAGTCCTTGTCAGTGCCGCATCGCGGCACGGCTCGACCGCAGAAATTGCCGAGGCGATCGGCGATACGCTCCGGTCCCGCGGGTTCGAGGTCACCGTCGCCCCGCCCGACGACGTCGGGGCGTTGTCGGCGTTCGACGCCGTTGTGCTCGGAAGCGCCGTCTACACCGGCCGCTGGCTGGAGCCGGCGATCGGCCTCGCACGCCGGGTCGGGACAGACATAGCCGGCAGACCTGTCTGGCTCTTCTCCAGCGGGCCGGTGGGCGATCCCTCGCGAAAGCTTGTGCAGCAAATGGGCGCAGACCCGGTGGACATGCCGGCGGTGCTGAAGGCAAGCGGGGCTACCGAGCACAAGATGTTCCCCGGCAAGCTCGACCGCCACGACGTGCGCGGCCTGCAAAGAGCCGCCTTCTTGTTTTTCCCAGGTATCGAGGGGGACTTCCGCGACTGGCAGCCCATCAGGGAATGGGCCGGGTCCATCGCCGACCAGCTCCAGGCGGCGCCGGTGGCATGATCAATGGCTCGTCCCCTTCCTTCGGTACGTGAGCCCACCACGTTCCTAACCGGCCTTACTCTCCTCACCACGACCTCGTTCAGGAGGTGGACGTCGTGCTCGCGGCGGCGGGGAGCTGGTCGAGGAAGCTCTTCGACGAGACGACCGGCCTCATCGGCTGGTGCTACCCAGTGCTCACCTACGCGGCGCTCATGCGACAGGAGTGCCCTTCCTTCTGCTTTTTTACGGCGCTGGTGGCGACCCCTGTACGCGCCCGCGCGGGGCGAGCCGCCACTTGTGGGGTGAGGGCGGCGTGAGGCGTCATGGAACAACGCCCCCGTTCCGGGGGCCGACGGGCGAAGTGGTGCCCGGCAGCATCGCCGAGGTTGGCTATCGTCGGCTGGGCGGGCTCGACCAGTGGGTGATGATCCGTGGCAGGGACGTCACGAACCCCCCGTTGATCTTCCTGCACGGCGGCCCAGGGTGGAGCGAGACGTGGCTCTTCCGTCGCTTCAATGCACCCCTCGAGAACAGCTTCACCGCTGTCTACTGGGATCAGCGCGGTGCTGGCAGGTCATACGACCGCACCGCCTCTCGATTGTCGTTGACGGTCGAGCGGTTCGTCTCCGATCTCGACGAACTAGTCGACCAAGTGCGCGAGCGCCTGGGCAAGCCGCAGGTGGCGATCTTCGGGCACTCCTGGGGCTCAGCGCTGGGCGTGCTCTATGCGGCACACTTTCCAAAGAAGGTCGCCGCCTACATCGGCTCCGGGCAGATCGGCGATTGGGCGGCGGCAGAGTCGGCCTCCTACGAGCTGGCGCTGGCTAATGCGCAGCGTCGCGGTCCGCGAAGGGCGGAGAGCAAGCTTCGGGCGATCGGGCCGCCCCCCTATGGAGCCGATGCCGTCTTTACCGAGCGCACCTGGTCCTTGCGCCTGTCGGGTGGAATGAGCCTCCAAACCCTGTGGGGGATTGGGCGAACCGTTCTTGGGGGAAAGGAGGTTTCCCTCTTTGAGCTGCCGAGAGCTTGGCAAGGCTTTCGCTTCTCGATGGATGCGATGTGGCCGGAGATCTCAAGCCTTAATCTCGTCGACCTGGTGCCTGCGCTGGAGATGCCCGTGTACTTTCTCCTCGGCCGGAAGGATCCCTGGGTCCCGCCAACGACCAGCGTGGCCTACTTCGAGGCTCTGCGTGCGCCCATGAAGGAGCTGGTGTGGTTTGAGCGTTCGGGCCACGAGCCGTTCGTCGACGAGCCGGATAAGTTCAATGCCACGATGGCCGATTTGGTTCGTCCGGCGCTCCTGACCAGTAGACGAGCGACCCTCGCCGGGAGTGGCCATGAGCCTGAAGGGACAACCGCCGGTTAGCCTCGAGGGACAAGTAGCGCGCGCCACCGGTGCAGGGCGGGGCATCGGCTGTCCCAGCTATCTCTTCGGTGGTTGCCCCTTTCCCGTGGCCGAAAGGAAGGACCTTTGGCCCTAGAGCCGCCTTTGGGCTAGGGGCACTCTGTGAGCGTGGGGCCTTACCGAGACCCGGGTTCTTGCGGCCCTCGGGGAGTGCGATGAACGCGCAGCAGCCTTTGGCAAAGGAACGCTACATCAGCGTCACGACGTTCAGGCGCGACGGCACGCCGGTCGCGACGCCGGTGTGGTGCGCGGGGGAGGAGGGATTTCTCTTCGTCTTCAGCGAGGCCAACTCGGGGAAAGTGAAACGGATCCGCCGCGATCCCCACGTTCGTGTTGCGCCCTGTGGCGCCCGGGGCAAGCCGCACGGCGAGGCTGTCGATGGTGACGCCGCCATTGTCGAGGGGACCGAGAAGGTGGAAGCGCTCCTCGCGAGCAAGTACGGGTGGCTGTGGCTGGCCTACAACCTGTTGATGGCGGCCGCGCGTCGCGTCCGTCGTAAGCCGACACCGAGGTCGGTGACGATCGCGATCACGTTGCGCTGAAGCCGAGGCGAGCAGCACCACCGGTTCGGCTCCATGGGGGTCACGGTCATGTAGTTGGTGCCGTCGCGAGAGTCGTGCAGGCGCTGGCTGACCTTCGCTCACGGCGAGATGGTGGCGGTCAACCTGAGCAGCTAAGCTGTCCGCGCTGGCTGACGACCGATGTCGTGAACCCCATTTGGCAGGTGTGACTGATGCTCCCTCATAGATCGTCGGTGCCCGATAACTCAGTGGCGGGCCTACCGGGCCCGTACGACTGGACTTGTTGCGCCTGCGACCAGCGCAACGGCCACTGGCTGCGTCTTTGCCTAGCCTGCGGTACGCACCGCAGGCACGCTGTTGCCCTCCTGCCACCATCTGTCTTCCCAGGGGCGAGGAGCGGCTTGGTAAGTGAGCGCCCAGTTGGGGCCGGGGGACCGCCGCCAGCCGTGCAAGCCTGTGCGAACTGTGGACAAGAGCCTGTGGCCGGGCTCTGTCGCTGTGACCGGCCGCGACGCACCGTCCCCTCGACGCTCGCCATGGACATGCTCGAACTTGACTGGGTGGCCGAGGGTGTCTCGTTCGACCGCGCCCTAAAGGAGGAGCAGGCTCGGCGCCTGGCCGCGTGGCAACAGAAAACAGAGCAACAGAAAACAGAGAGGTGGCCGGACCAGTAACGGCGGCTGTCTTGCTGGCGTTGTAACCGAGAAAAGGGCGTCTTGGCCCTAGAACGTTCATCGACGCGTAATACGCTGGTGGCCTTGGCATAGGTTACAAGGTTCCCTAAAGTGCATGAGGTACCACGAGGTGTTCCCGGCGTGGTGCCAGGCGGGCGGGGGGTCGAGGGTCGGGTTGCGGCCAGGGCACGCATCGTGAGTGTGTCGAGGCGACCAAGTGGGAGTTGGCGATAGCGCCGCCCTGGCGCCCGCCAGCAACCTATTGTGGCCTTGTGCGAGCCCCAAAGCTCGAGCTCGTCCACGGGGTCTACCGCTTCAGCTGCCCGCGCTGCGGCCGGGACGTGGCCGAGCGGTTCTACGGCCCATGCGGACAGTGCCGTCACGATCTGAACGATGCTCACTATCGTCCGCCGGCGGCCGGACCGGGGACAGAACGGCCTCGGTTTGAGCCCAAGATGAACGTCGTCTCGAACGACGTCACGGCCAGGGTCGAACCCGACGAGCCAGAGGAGAGCCAAGGGCCGGGCTGAGCAGGCCCGAGGAGGTGTGAGCCCGGGCGCCCAAGCCCGTCTGGCCACTGGCGCGACAGCCGGACAGGGCTACCCTAGTTTTGCCCGCGGCACCCTTTATAGCTGTTTTCGCACGCCGGCCTCATTTGCGACGGCTGTTACCTGGGCAGCCAGGTCGCCCTTCATCGCTATTGTTCCTAATTCTCGCCGGAAGGTGGGCAGGACGGTTCTTCGCATCTGGTCTTCGATCTCAAAAGCTAGTGAGGCATAAAGGCCAAGTACACCCAGAGCGATACCCATCGAGCCGGCTGCGAGCTTCCAGTCCCCTGCGCCGCTGAACTCGTACCCGGCCGTGACGGCCCAGCGCAGAGCCGTACCTATGTTGACTGCGGCTGCCAGGAGTTTGGCTTGGGCCGCACCGATAGCAGGCATGAGCACGGCAGCGGCACTGGCGACTAGTATCAGCCCGAGAGCGGCACTGGTCGAGCCCGGGGGCGAAAGGACCGTGCCGAGCGCAGTGGCCGCCCAAGTTCCCGCCAGGACCCCCATCCCTGACGCGGCGACGAGGTCCCGGGTCAGGAAACCGAAGATGCAACTTATGAATTGAGCAGGGACCGTGAACACAAGAACCGCTAAGGCGAGGGTTTTTGTCTCGCCAACGGGGACCCAGCCCATTTCCAAGCCGCTGAAGACCAGGGTGGCAAATGCCAGCCCGAGGAAGCCGAGTGACAGGGGGTTGGCCAGTGGACGGAGCACCACCCGCGCGGCTTCGGCCGGGGCCTCCCCGTGATGGAGACCGCCAATTTCGACTTGGACCTCTTGTGCGGCGGCCGTCTGAGCCGTCAACTAGGGCTGCCCGGTGCTGGGGAGCGGATCATCGAGCATGTTCCGTCCTGTCCTCGCTCTTTCCGACAGGTTGGCCCAGGCCGCCTGGGCGAAAAGTTTGGCTGTGTGAGGGAGGCTTTTCAAGAACGATGGGTCGAGGACGCCGCCCGAGCGACGGTCGAAGGTACCGTGGGCACCGAAGTCCCGGTCCTGATCGACAGGGTGGTGAAGGTTCGCCGGGCGGTTGGGGCCCACCCTCTGGTCGGTCAACTGCGCCTCCCAAGCCGCGGTGGCGGCGTAATGGTTGCCGACACCTCGGAAGAGGGAGTCGACGAAAACGAGCATCTTGTTCCAGGTGCCGACAATCTTCTCTCTCCGCCCGTCGAGGGCGACGTCAAGGATGGCCTTGGCGGGTGTCTCGGGCTGGTAGATCGGCGGGACGGGCTGTGGGTGCTTGTCCAAGGTGGTCTGGCACCAGTCGAACTGGGGAGTGTTGACTGCTGGCAGGTGAACCATCGACAGGCGGACATGGCTTCCTTCGTGGAGCAGTTCGGCCCGCACTGACTCGAAAAAGCCCCGGCAGGCGAACTTCGAGGAGCAGTAGGCCGACTGCAGAGGTATGCCGACAAAGGACAGGGCCGAGCCGACGTTGACGATACGGCCTCGGTCTCTCGGCCTCATCCGTTTCAAGGCGGCCATTGTGCCCCAAACCTGGCCGAGGAAGGTGACTTCGACGGCCCGTTTGAAATCCGTGGGGCCGATGTCCGAGAAGGGGGCAAAGGCGGTAGTCATGGCGTCATTGACCCAAACGTCGATCGGCCCGAGCTCGGCCTCGACCCGCCTGGCCGCCTCATCGACTGCCTCAGGGTCTGCCACGTCGGCCACCAGCACCAGCGACCGCTGCCCGGCTGCTTCAACATCGTCGGCGACGGCCTTGAGACCGGCCTCGCCGCGGGCGATCAGGGCTACGTCGAAGCCATGCCGGGCAAATGCCACGGCGGTGGCCCGGCCGACACCGGCAGACGCGCCAGTGATCACAGCTATGCGGGATGTAAGCATATCCATTTGACCCACCTTTCTTGCATCTTGCAGCCAGCATCGGTGGCATTTCGACCGCGAGCATTCAGCCGCCAAACCAACCACCCTGATCCGTTCCGGACCTTCGACCACCAGTCACCGAAACGGCCTTATGGTCGTCCAGGCGACGTGGTCAGGAGCTCGAGCAACCCAACTAGGAGCCCCTGGGTGGCGCGCCCATGGGTACCGTCCTACCCAGATCGGGGCGTCAAATCACTCCTGTGAGGGCTGAAATCTCATCACGCATCTCGTCACACCCGCTGACCTGGGATTTGTTGCCCCGATTATTAGCCCGGCCGGCGCCGGCTTTAGTGCTTGAACGACCACGCAGAGGAGGGTGGCGATAAGGCGCGCTTCCCGTATACCGGCCTCGGTGCCGTTACTGGCCCTCCCGGGCCTACCCGGTACCCCATGCCGGCCCCGGTGCTACCTGGGTGAGCCCGATCAGCCGCATGGCGTGTACGTGGTGCCTCGCACCGGCCCTGGGCCGGAAAGGCAGCCCTCGCTCCTCACCAAGAAGATCATGAAGATGTCGTCGTGGTAGGCGTCCTGGCGCGGTGTAGGGGCCCACTGGGCCGCCGAGAGGCGTGCCTCCAAACCGTGAGCCGTAACTAGGTCGGCGCACTTGGCGATGTAGGCCATGCCTCTAGCTTCGCAGGCCACTAACATCTTTGGCCCGATGACAGGAGGCAGAATGGCCTACACGGGCGACGTGGACGCCGGGGGGCCACCCGACGTTAGGGAACTGGAGGGCCTTACCGTGAGCAAGCTGGCGGTGGGGCCAATGGACAACAACGCGTACTTACTTCAGTGCCGGGACAGCGGTGACATGGTCCTGGTAGACGCCGCTAATGAAGCGAACCGGCTCCTCGAGCTGGTGGGCCGCGGACACCTGAGCGCTATCGTGACCACCCACGGCCATTGGGACCACTGGCAGGCGCTGGCCGAGGTACAGGCCAAGACGGGGGCGGCCGTGCTCGCGCACCCCGACGACGCGGGCGGGTTGCCGGTGCCCGTGACCACGTTGTTGCGCCACGGTGACACGGTGCAGGTCGGCGCGGCCGAGCTTTCGGTGATCCACCTGCGCGGGCACACGCCCGGCAGCATCGCGCTTTGCTACGACGCCGGTGGGCACCTCGCCTCCTCGCCTCACTTGTTCACCGGGGACTCGCTCTTCCCGGGCGGGCCGGGCAACACGGACCACGACCCCGAGCGCTTTGGCCTACTAATGGATGACTTGGAGGAGCGTGTCTTTGCCAAGCTACCCGACGCCACTTGGGTCTACCCGGGCCACGGCAAGGACACCACACTAGGTGCCGAGCGGCCGCACATCCCGGAGTGGCGCGCCCGGGGTTGGTGAGCTCGAAAGACGTCTGGTGGGCAAGGGCCATTGCGGTCGTGCGCGGAGCCATCGCCTTTGGGGTGGCAACCCTGGGGGCCCGCAACGACGGCAACCGCCAGGTGACTTGTGCTTCTTTGGCCGAGCCGGCCACGCTTGCGCTCCGGACGCCTCCGGTTGGGCCGGCGTTCCGGTGACGTCGCCCGTCGTGCTCGCCCAGCTCGCCCCGGCCGTCGAGGCGGTCCGCCTCTCGCTGCACGTGTTGGCCGCGAGCATATGGGTGGGAGGCCAGGTCACTCTTGCCGGCCTCGTCCCGACTGCGAGGCAGTTGGGCCCAGATGCCCCCCGCCGGGTCGGCCGCGCCTTTGCCCGGCTCAGCTGGCCCGCTTACGTCGTGCTGCTCGCCACGGGCATCTGGAACGTTGCAGCTGTCTCCAAGGGCCAAGGGACCGCCTGGCAGGTAGTGCTAGGGGTGAAAATTGCCGTCGTGTTGGTTGCGGGCCTGGCCGCCGGTCT
Organism: Actinomycetes bacterium; assembly: GCA_021827285.1. GTDB lineage: Bacteria > Actinomycetota > Acidimicrobiia > Acidimicrobiales > Palsa-688 > JAKAWM01. Next base: position 8,377 of record JAKAWM010000037.1, read on the forward strand.
CCACGGCCGAGCCCGCACTCCGGTGGCCGTGTCCGTGTGGGGCTCGGTCGCCGGCGTAACCTCGCTGGCGGCGCTCGTGATGGGCGTGTTCCTCGCGGGCTAGCGCCAGGTGACGAGCCGCGGGGAGCTGGAAGGTTCGAGCCGCCTAGTTCCCATCGGGCCCAACCTGGCTTCCGGCTGCACCGCTTATGTGGACGTCGTGCTCATCAGGTACGGTGACAGCCAACGCGGTTTCTTGCCGGGCGCTCCCACGCCGGTGCCCGTAGAGGGACACGAGCGCAGCCCCGAACCCAGTGAAGCAAAGCAAGAGGCCCATCACTTGCACCGCGACCGCCCCGACGTGACCGGGGTAGGCGAGCCACAAGTGCTCCTCGATGAACCGGTCGAGGCCCCAGAAGCCCACCGCTACCGCGATCACGAGCCCCCGTGGCCCTCCCCGCCTCGCCACGTACCGTTCGACCTGCCAGACGATGAGCAGGACCGCAAAGGTGAGCGCGGCCTGGAAGATCGGGACGGGCAGACGCCGGCCCACCTGGCCGGCGTAGTACATGCCGAACCACTGGTGCGTCGGGTGCCCGCCGCCCGCGTACATAAGTTGCGGGCCGAGGAGGCGGCCGATGGCCCACGAAGCGAGGAGCACCGGGGCGGCTAGGTCGGCCAGTACAACGGCGGGCACCTCAGGCGCCTTCCGCCTGGCTGTAAGGAAACCCGTTGGTACACCGAGCGCGAGCCCACCGAACGACGACAGGCCGCCGTTCCAGATTTCGAGCACTTGCACCGGTTGGGAGGCGTAATAGCCGACGTTGGCTATGACATGCATGAGCCGGGCACCGACGATGGCGGCAACGACGACATAGACGGCCGTGCTCCGCACCCACTCGTACGGGTACCCATGGTGGCGTAGCCTGAGGCTCAGGTAGTAGTAGGCGAAGTAGAAGGTGACGGCCAAGCCCAGGCCGTAAGTGTGGAACACGAGCGGGCCCAGGTGCCACGCCACAGGTATGGGTTTCACTCGCTCGGACCTCCTAAGTGGTCGCTGGACCAGGGACTAGAGCGGTCACCTGTCACCTAGCCTATCGGCGTCAAGAGCTTTGCTCGCCCCACGAAGCGCCTCAGCGGCCAGCCGGCACCGGCGGGCTCACCGTCACCAGCGTCCCGTAATGGAGCCAAGTCCATGCTACGGCGGCGTTGCCCACGGGCAACTCGACGCAGCCCAGGCTCTGGGGGAAGCCGTACGACGACCGGATGAAGCCGTGGATGGCGTCGCTCCCATCAAAGTAATTCACCCAACGTACTCCATGGTCTATGTAGTAGCTCCCATTGGGGTTGTACCCTTGCATGGTCTGGGACCGGTACCGCAGGTAGACGAAAAACGTGCCTACCGGCGTAGGGTCCGACGGCAACCCCGTATTGGCTGCCGACCGGTAGACAATGGTGCCGTTGTGCCAGATGGCGAGGGACTCGGGCTGGTCCTCGGAAACCATGGCATAGCTGTAGCCTTTGGGGTTGAGGGTGCCAGCCTGTTCGGCCGCGAGCAGGACAGGCCACAGTCCGGGGCGCACGGTCGTGTACGCCACCATCTTGTTGGCGCGTTCGAAGGCCACGATCGCCCCACGCGTCATGATGTTGGCCGCTCCAGGTACCCATGCTCGCTGCAGGCTGGCTGGGATGTCTGGGTAGCGCCAATGGAAGTCGCCGTGCGGCGGGTGAAAAAGGGCCGCGACCTCGGGAGTGGGGCCAGCGGGGAGGGGGCCGGTCTGGGAGAACTGGACGGGTAGGAAGCCAAGCTGAGCGAGGATCTGCTGGATGCGCAGTACTGATCCATTGGCTACCCGCCATTTGATGGCGACTGATGCCGGCAAGGTGGCGCCGTCTCTGGAACGTGGCCCTCCCGGTCCTCCGGGTATGACGAGGTGCTCGGTCGTGAGCGGCAGGGGCGGCGCGGTGGGCTTGAACTCGAGTTCAGTTTGTGAGACTTTTTCCCAACTCCCTGCGATGGGAGGGTTGAGCAGTGGTGCTGGGGCAACGGCAAGTGCAGAGGAGAACACGACCTCTATCGGCTGTAGGGGCGGCACCCCCAGGGCGCCGTTATGGGGCCAGGTCGACAAGGCCCGCAACGGCGCAGCACGGGTGGACAAGGCCCGCAACGGCGCAGCACGAGGCGCAGGGGTGGGGGGCGGCGCTTCGCCGACGCGCCTGGTAGCGGCGACCACGGCCACACCGTGGTGGTCCGCCACTTTTAACGCGTGGCCGGGGGCAGTACGGCGGCTGGCGCTGAGGAACTTGGGCTGGGCTGCGAGAAGGACTGCTGAGGCTGCGATGGCGAGGACCACTGCCGCGAACAACGAGAGGACCAGCGGGTTGGCTCTGGTACCGTTGCGCCTCCCCCGTACCGGCCCGCCGTTGCCGTGCTGCATCCTCCAACCTCCTATCCGCCGCGCCGTACCCAGGGCCACGAGGAGCGCAGATCGCGGTCGTATTCTACCGGGAGTGGTGCTGGCAATACAGGCAGCCCTCCCCAAGCACTGGGGGCGGGCAACCCTGCCAGCGCGCAACTGCCTGCCCGGTGCAATGCTGGTACGGGTGGGCACCGAAACGATGTTGACCAACAGTTCAGTTCCAAGTCCCCATGCCGTACCTTCCACGAAGGAGGCCAGTCTCGGCATCACGTACCAGGTGCCCGAGTACGAGCAAACGCCGCCCGAGATAAATAGCACATCCGCCAGTGACTGGAAGGCCGCCTTTGCCTCAGTCCGCCGGCACCTAAATCAGGACCGGCTCAACGTCGCCGCCGGCGCATTCGCCTACCGTTGGTTCCTCTCGTTGTTCCCGGCCGTCATTGCCCTGCTGGCTCTGTCCTCTCTGTTCGCCATCCCCCACGGGGTGACTGTGAGGCTGATCAACGGCATCGCCACGGCCCTGCCTTCGGGCGCGTCGAGCGTCCTCACTGGTGCCATCACGGCTGCCCGCCACCGCACCGGCGGGTCGTTGCTCGCCGCTGTGCTCGCGGCCGGGGTGGCGCTCTGGAGCGCCGCGTCGGGAATGGTCATGCTCGAGGAGGGGCTGGACATGGCCTACGAGGTACCCAAGGACCGCAGCTTTCTCAGGAAGCGCCTCCTGGCCGTCCCACTGCTCATCGGGGTGGTCGTGCTGGGCGGGGCAGCGTCAGCCCTGGCTGTCTTCGGCCCCCAAGTCGGTCACGCGATCAGGAATGGGTTCCCAATCGGGGGTACTGAGTTTTCCATCGGTTGGACTGTGCTGCGTTGGGCTGTTGCTTTGGTGCTCATCAACCTGCTGTTGTCGTACATATATTGGCTCGCACC
>JAKAWM010000038.1 GCA_021827285.1 Actinomycetes bacterium
CTTGCCCGGGTTCATCAGGCCATCGGGGTCCCAGATGGCTTTGAACTGCCGGAACGCCCCCACCAGCTCCTCACCGAACATGATGTTCAGCAGTTCGGCCCGGCTCTGTCCGTCCCCGTGCTCGCCCGAGAGCGACCCACCGAGGGACACGACCAGCTCGGCCGCGGCCGTCACGTAGGCACGGTAATTGCGCACACCGGCCGCGCTGGCCAGGTCGAAGTTATTGCGGGTGTGCACGCAGCCCTGCCCGAAATGCCCGTACCAGGCCCCGGAGTAGCCGTGCTTGGCCCACAGGGCCGTGATGCCACGCAGGTACTCGGTCAACCGTTCCGGCGGCACCGCCCCATCCTCCCAACCCTCGAGATTGTGGCGGCCGTCGAGGCGGATGGCCGTGGCGCCCAGCCCTGATTCGCGCACCGCCCACAAAAGCCGCTGTTCGTTGGCCTCGTCGTACCGCCGCCAGCTGACCCCGTTAGGAAGGTCACCGACCAATTGCTGGGCCAGTTCGGCCGCCTCCGCCGGGTCGTCGGACCCCAGTTCGGCCAGGAGCCAGCCTTGCCCCTCGGGCAGCAACGGCAAGCCAGCCGTGTTGAGGCCGTGGGCCACCATCTGGTCGACCAGGGCCCGGTCGAAGCCTTCCAGCGCCAGGAGCCTGTGAGCCAGAAGGGCGGGCACGGCTTGAGCGGCCGCAAAAATGTCCGGGTACCCGAGGACCACCAGCGAACGGCACTTGGGGCTGCGCACGAGGTGCAGGGTGGCTTCTGTGGAAAGAGCACACGTGGACTCGCTGCCGACCAGGGCGCGGGCCAAGTGAAAACCGCGCTCAGCTGCCAACTCGTCCAGGTTGAAGCCGCTCACGCGCCTGGGAAGGACGGGGTAGCGGTCCCGGACCAGGTCCCCGTAACGCTGGTGCAGCGACTGCAGGGCGGCCACGACCGTACCCAACCTGCCCCCCCTGGCGACCGCCCTCATTTGATCCTCGGGGCTCAAAGTGCCGACCTCGAGCTCTTCGCCCCCGGCCAGGACCAACCGGAGGCCCTCCACGTTGTCGGACGTCTTACCGGCGTAGAGGCCATGAGTACCGCAGGCGTTGTTGCCTATCATGCCCCCGATGGTGCACCAGGCGTGGGTGGCGGGGTCGGGCCCAAAAGTAAGGCCATGGAGCTCCGCGGCGCGGCGCAGGTCGTCCAGGACGACACCGGGTTCGACCCGGGCCAGCTGTTGGCGCGGGTCCACCTCCAAGATACGGCGCATGTGACGGGACATGTCGAGGACCACGGCCTCGTTGCAGGCCTGACCGGCCAGGCTTGTCCCCGCGCCCCGACCGAGGAGCGGGGCACCCGCCTCGGCAGCTATCCGGGCGGCCGCCTGGACGTCTGCGTGGTCCAGGGGTAAAACCACTCCGAGGGGGACCTGCCGGTAATTGGAGGAGTCGGTGGCATAAGCGGCCCGCGTGAGGTCGTCGAAGCGGACTTCGCCGCGCACGGCCTCCGCCAGCGCCCGCTCGAGCGCTGACCGCCTGGCTTCGCTGAGCTTGGGCATGGCCTGCTACAGGCTGCGGACAACGTCGGCCATGAGCTGTCCGGCTTCGGTCGGGTTTTGGGCGACCTTGGCCCCGGCGCTGGCCAGGGCCTCCATCTTGGCTTGAGCCGTGCCCTTGTTGCCCGAAATGATGGCACCGGCGTGGCCCATCCTCCGACCCGGAGGTGCCGTGACTCCGGCGACATACGCCACCACGGGCTTGGAAACCTCGCTCGCGATGTACTCGGCGGCATTTTCCTCGTCGGTGCCGCCGATCTCGCCGATCAGCATTATGGCTCGCGTCTCAGGATCGGCCTGGAACGCCGCCAAACAGTCCACGAAGCTAGTCCCTGGTACGGGATCCCCCCCTATGCCCACGCACGTGGTGACGCCGATACCCATTTCCTTGAGCTCATAAAGCGCCTGATAGGTGAGCGTCCCGCTACGAGAAACGATGCCGACCGGACCTCCCGGGAGGGCCACTTCGCCAGCCGTGATGCCGATGTTGCACCGCCCTGGCGAAATGATCCCTGGGCAGTTGGGCCCGATCAACCGGGCGGCGGGGTGGTCACGTTTCAGCTGGTTGTAAACGCGCGCTTCGTCTTGCGCCGGTATGCCCTCGGTTATGCAAACGATCACCGGCACGCCCGCCTCAGCTGCTTCGATTATGGAGGCGGGAGCGACCTTGGCCGGGACGGCCACAAAGCTGGCTGTCGCCCCCGTCGCCGCCCGCGCCTCAGCCGCGCTGGCAAAAATAGGGATGCCCTCTACGTCTTGGCCGCCTTTGGCCGGGTTCACGCCTGCCACTACTTTTGTCCCGTAATCGCGGTTGCGAAGGCCATGGAAACGCGCCTGGCCGCCGGTCAACCCGTGCACAATGACTTTGGTCGACTCGTCCACAAAAATGCTCATCTTTTTCCCCCGGCCAATGCCAGCTGTACGGCCAGACGGGCGGCGCCCATCATGCTCGATGACACGACCACCATGTCCGACTCCACCTCTCGAAGCACCTCCAAGCCCTCCGCGGCGTTAGTGCCGTCAAGGCGCACGACCATGGGCACCTTGATCCGGCTGTGGCGCAGAGCGGAGACGATGCCATGGCCGACCTCTTCTCCGCGCGTTATACCGCCAAAAACATTCACGAAGACGGACCTCACGCTCGGGTCCGACGTGATGACGCTTAGGGCATTAGCCATGACCTCGGCACTGGCCCCGCCCCCAATGTCCAAGAAATTGGCTGGCTTACCGCCCACCTGGTTGACCACGTCGCACGTGCTCATGGCCAGGCCGGCACCGTTGGCTATTATCCCCACAAAGCCGTCCAAGCCGACATACTGGAGCCCGAGCTCCCGGGCTCTGCGGTCGCGCTCGTCCAGCTCTTCCGCCTGCTTGAAATCTTCCCATTCGGGATGCCGGAATGACGCGTTGTCGTCCAGGGTGACCTTGGCGTCGAGGGCCAGCACCCGCCCGCCGGAAGTCACGACCAAGGGGTTGACCTCGACCAGGTCGGCGTCGCCTTCGACAAAGCAGCGGTACAGCCCTAGAAGAACCGATGCCACGTCATGGCGAAGCGGCGGTCCCAACCCGGCATCGCCAGCCAGACCGAGCGCCTCGGCTTCGTCCAGGCCCACGACCGGGTTAATAGGCAAGCGAGCTATGGCATGGGGGTCCTCGGCCGCCACCTGTTCGATCTCGACACCGCCGCGGGCGGAGACCATGGCCAAATGAGCCTTGGCCCCCCGGTCCAAGGTGAAGCTGGCGTAAAGCTCGCGGGCGATGTCCGAGGCTTGCTCCACCCAGACCCGCCGGACGGTGTGGCCCCGGATGTCCATCCCCAGGATGGCTTGGGCGTGGGCTTGTGCTTCAGCCGGTCCTGCGGCGACCCTGACCCCTCCGGCCTTGCCCCGGCCGCCGACTTGGACCTGAGCCTTGACAACCACCGGATAGCCGATGCGGGCCGCTCGCTCGACAGCTTCCGCCGGGGTGGTGGCGACCGCACCTTCGGGCACGGGCACCCCGTAGCGCGCCAGGTACTGCTTGCCTTGGTATTCGAACAGGTCCACTCAGCCTCCCAGCGTTGGCGTCTCTAGGGACGCGACAACCCTAGGCCATGCGCGCCGGTCAACTAAAAGTGGCCGTAGCCAGGATCCTGCCGTCGGCTGACTCGATGCGTGCCCCTGTGACCTGCCATACCGGAGCCTGGACGGCCGCGCCCCAGTACCCCGAACCGTGCGACAGGTCGAGACTGCCGACCTGGAGCAAATGACCTCCCTTTTCCACCAGGAAACAATTGGCGATCCCGTCGCCGCGGCCGAGGTCTACGGTCATGAAAACCCACCGCGGTCGGCCCCAGGAGACGAATGCCTCACCAATATCACCGGAGTGGCCGGGGCTGCGGAAGCTGCCCCAGGAGAAGGCCACCCTGGGGGCAGGAGACGGGGGCCCGGCCCTGGAGGTGTCCCCGATCACCCACCCGGCGCCCCCTGCTACTAGGACCAGACCGGCGACCGCGGCGGCCAACCAACGTCTCGGGGCCAAGCCGAGCCCCTGTACCGGCCAATGCCGGCGGCTCGCCCCCGGTCCCCGGAGCCGGGCCACGACCCGGGTCTCAAAGCCAACGGGCGGCTCCATCGAAGGGACGAGGTCGCATAGCGCGTCGCTCAGAGTGCTCAGGCTCTTCACCTCGTTCTGGCATTCCAGGCAGTGCTCGAGGTGCATCAGCGCACTGGCTCGTTCCGGCCCCGAGAGAGCCCCGAGGGCCAGCTCGGCCGAACACTCCCGGAGCTGCTGGCAGTCCATCTCGGTCATGGCTCTACTCCCTGGTCGGAGAGGCTGGCGCGGAGCTTGCCCATGGCGGTCCGAAGCCTCGTCTTGGCCGTACCCAAGGGGATGCCTTCAGCCTCAGCCACCTCGGCCGCGGTCATGCCCCTAAAGGCAGCCAGCAGCAGGGCGCGGGACTGCTCGGGGGGCAGGAGGCCGATGGCCCGGTGCAAACGGGTGCCGGCGTCGTCGGCCACGGCTTCCATTTCCGGGCCCCTGGCCAGGCTGGCCACCTGGTCGGTGAGGTCCGTGGCCTCGAAGCCCCACCGGCGTCGTGCTCGCAAATGGTCTATGGCCAGGTTGCGTGTGATGGTGAGGAGCCAGGCTTGTACCGGCCCTCGCCGGGGGTCGTACATGCGGGCGTGGCGCCAAGCCCGCTCGAAGGCCTGCTGAGCCACCTCTTCGGCCAGATCCCGATCCCCGGTCACGGCGAACGCCGCCCCGAAGACCTTGCCCTGAAAACGCCGGACGAACGCCGTGGCCACGCCGGGATCGTTAACCGTGAGGCCGGCAAGGAGGGCCTCGTCGCTCAACGGTTCACCTGCGCGCCTGCGGCCTGCCACAACTAACGATACGCTGCGCAGGGGTCCTCGGTTTGGGCTGGATGCCGCGCCGTGGTGCGATGAAGCAAGGGCGCACGCTGGCAGTGGAGCTCACTGGGGCCATTAGACCAGCCCAAGGAGACATCCCCAAAATGCGCACCAGGACGCTGCCAGTGCTACCAACTCTCCGGGGCTACCAAAGCAGCTGGCTGGTGCCCGACCTGGCGGCGGGGCTGACCCTTGTCGCCATCGCCGTACCGGAGCAAATAGCTACGGCACATTTGGCCGCCATGCCCGCAGTGGCGGGCCTTTACGCTTTTGTCGCTGGATCGGTGTTGTTCGCTTTGTTGGGCCGCCACCACCAGATGTCGGTCGGGGCTGACTCCACCATCGCCCCCGTTTTTGCCGCCGGCGTGGCAACGATCGCCGCCACGGGCACGCCCGCCTACCCCCGCCTGGTCAGCATGACGGCCCTCCTGGTGGGTGCACTGCTCGTGGTGGCTGGACTGTTGCGGCTGGGATGGGTGGCTGATTTCTTCCCGCTTCCTGTGGTCACTGGCGTCCTAGCCGGCATCGGAGTGGAAATCCTGGTGCACCAATTGCCCACCGTGCTCGGGCTGCCCGGGGGCGGCTCAACCACGCTCGGGCGGGTGCGGGCAGTTGTAGACCAGATAGGCAAGGTCAACGGTTGGGCTCTGGGGATTGCCGCGGCGGTGCTCTCCATAGTGGTCATCGCCGAGCGGGTGGACCGTCGCGTACCGGGCGCCCTGGTGGGCGTGATCGGTGCGACCGCGGTCGTCGGCCTGGCGGGGCTGCGCGGTCGGGGAGTGAAGGTGGTGGGCACGGTTCAGGGCGGCCTCCCCAGCTTGGGCTGGCCGTCCGCCAGCCTGCACCAGGTCGGCAACCTCATGGCCATGGCGGTCACCGTGGCCTCCCTCTGCGTGGTGCAGACTTCAGCGACGTCTCGCTCGGGGGCCTCCGGCCCGGCCGATGGGCCGGCGGACTTCAATGTGGACCTGGCGGCCATAGGCGCGGGCAGCTTGGTAGCTGGCCTGGCTGGGTCCTTCGCCGTCGATGCCAGCCCCCCTCGCACCGCCGTCGTCGGCTCCGCCGGGGGCCGGTCGCAGGTAACCAGTTTGGTAGCCGTTCTCGCCATTGTGCTGGTGCTGGCTTTCGCGACTGCGCTCCTGAAGGACCTTCCCGAAGCCGCCCTAGGGGCGATATTGGTCTTTGTCGCCTCCCGTTTGTTCCATTTGGGGGAATTGCGCCGTGTGCTCAGCTTCGGCTGGTTCGAGTTCGCGCTGACCATCCTGACTGTCGTAGTGGTGGTGTTCATCGGGGTAGAACAAGGTGTCATGGCGGCAGCCTTGATCGCGCTGGCGCAGCGCACCCGCCTGGCCGCCCGGCCCCTGGACGCCATCCTGGGTAGGGAGCCAGGGACGGACCACTGGGTGCAGACCAACGTTGGACGCCCGACCGAACAGATGCCGGGCGTGCTCGTCTACCTCCTTTTCGCCCCCCTCTGGTACGCGAACGCGGCCCGCGTCACCGCCCGCATCAGGCACGCCATCTCGGCCGCCACTGCACCCGTTCGTTTGCTGGTGCTCGATGCCAACGGCATGTCGGACATCGACTACACGGGGGCCATGGCGCTCGCTGAAATGGTCAAGGAACTGAACCAGGCCGGGACGGCAGTTGTCCTGGCCCGAGCTTCTCCTCTGGTCCAGCACGACTTGCAGCGCGCTGGGCTGCTGGATCTCGCCGGCCCGCAACGACTTTTCCCGAGCGTCCAGGAGGCGGTGAGCGCCTGGCCGGCACCGGGCAGGGGTGATGCCATGGCAGATGGCCCGGCGCGATCGTGAGCTGGCCCAGCCCTCTCCCGCCATGGGCGTGACGTGAAATCGGCGAAGAGCGACGGCATATCCTTCGACCGTCCCGGGGCCTTGCCGATGGTGAAGTCACAGAATGACAGCGGCTCCCCCCGCTGCTCTCGTAAATGATGGGGCCGGGCTCGCTGCCCGGCCCCATTGCTTGCCGGTGCCCTGCTTTCGCCCTCGTCCATCCTGACCGCCTCTTCGCCTCCTCATGACCCGCTCGGGCCTCCACGGGCTCTCGCCTCCGGAGCTGCCCGGGCCCATAGCCAGCCGGGCCTAGCTTGCCAGGACCGGCTGGGGCGGCAAAGCTGGGACCATGCCAACTGCGTTGATCACAGGTATCACAGGACAGGACGGTTCCTACCTCGCCGAGCTGCTGCTCTCCAAAGGGTACGACGTCGTGGGGGTCCACCGCCGCTCAAGCACTGTCCCCTTCGAGCGTATCGCCCACTTGGTGGACAAGCTCACCCTCGTAGCCGCCGACCTGCTGGACGAGGCCTCCCTCGTGCGCGTGCTGCGTGATCACCGGCCGTCTGAGGTTTACAACCTGGCGGCGCAGTCCTTCGTCATGACGTCGTTCGCCCAGCCGGTGCTGACCGGCGAGGTGACCGGCCTCGGTGTGATCCGCCTGCTCGACGCCGTCCTCATGGTCGATCCCACTATCCGCTTCTACCAGGCCAGCTCCTCGGAGATGTTTGGCCAGGTGGTGGAGAGCCCGCAAAGCGAGCGGACGCCCTTCCATCCCCGCAGCCCGTACGGGGTGGCCAAGGTGTACGGGCACTGGGCAACCGTCAACTACCGGGAGAGCTACCAGATGCACGCCAGTTCGGGCATCCTGTTCAACCACGAGAGCCCACGGCGGGGGCTGGAGTTCGTGACCCGAAAGGTGACCAACGCGGTGGCGCGTATCAAGCTGGGTTTGGCAGATCACGTGGACTTGGGCAACTTGGACTCCCAGCGCGACTGGGGCTACGCCCCCGACTTCGTTCGCGCCATGTGGATGATGCTCCAGCAGGACGAGCCGGGCGACTATGTGGTCGCGACCGGCGAAACTCACTCAGTGCGGGAATTCTGCCAGATCGCCTTCGAGCGTGCCGGCCTCGACTGGGAGAAATACGTGCGCGTCGACCAACGTCACTTCCGCCCGGCAGAGGTGGACTTGCTCATCGGAGACCCCTCCCGCGCCAACCAGGTGCTGGGCTGGAAACCTGAAGTGAGCTTCGAGGAACTGGTTCGCATTATGGTTGACTCCGACCTAGAGGCGTTGGCTCGCGCCTAGCGGTGGCCGGCTATGGCCACCGCCTCGCCCTTCCAGCCCTCGGCAGCCGAGCGGAGGTCCCCGTAGCCGGATGCGTCCCCGAACGAGTAGACCCTCCCTGATGTTGTCAGCACGTAGTACCCGGCGCCGTCGGGAGTGGGCGCCACCGCAGCTACGGTAGCGACGATGTGCTCCTCGGGTAGAGATCCCTCGAACTTGGCGTCCCCGAAGGCGAACACCCCGCCGTCCCTGGCCACCAGAAAGTACCCTTGCCCGTCAGCGCTGGGGACTATGCCCGTGACCGCCCGGTCGAGGCGGAGATGGCCGGTCGAACCATAAAACCTGGCGTCCCCGTAGGCGAAAAGCCCCCCATCGGAGGCAACCAGCCAGTAGCCCCGACCGTCGGGGGACGAGGCTATCCCGACTATGGACCGGTTCAGGCGGAGCCGCCCTGCAGAGCCGAAATATTGCGCGTCGCCGTAGGCGAAGACCCCCCCACCCCTGGAGGCGAGCCAGTAGCCAGTGCCGTCCGGCGTGACCGCCATGGCCACAATGGGCTTGCGTAGGTGCAGCTTGCTGGCCGACCCGTACCAGCGCGCGTCTCCGAAGGCCAAGACCCCTCCATGGCTCCCCACCAGCCAGTAGCCCCGGGCGCTGGGGGTGGCCGCCATCGCCGTCACCTGCCCGGCGAGCGCCGTCCCCGCCGCGCCGCCGTAAGGAACAGCCCCGCCGAACCCGTGAACATTGCCCTCAACATCGGCCACCCAGTAGCCGTTGTCGGTACCGCTCAGCACCGGAGGCATCGCCGCGGGAACCGTGGTCGAGCCCGGCGGGGCCCCGGTCGTGACAGGGGCAGGCCCGGATGAGGTGGTGGTAGAAGTCCCCAGAGTTGTGGTGGTCGTGGTGGCCCGAGTGGTGGTCGTGGTGGCCCAAGTGGTGGTCGTGGTGGGCCGGGTAGTCGTGGGCGCCGTTGTCACCGGGGTCGGCGGGGATGCCCCCCAAACCACCTGGAACCAGTCGCTGCGCAGGCCCAGGTCGGCCGCGAACTGGCTGCCCGTCAGGTCCACTGAGCCAGCGCTCCCGATCACAGTCAGCGCCTCCACCCTCCCCCCGAACTGGCCAAACCCGTTGCGACTGTCTACCCGGATCTCCTGGAGGGTGCCGACCGAGGGGAACCGCGCCTGCACCTGGCTCACGGCCAAGGTGACCGTCCAGGCGTGCACCGGGTTGGCGGCCACCGAGTCTCCCAAGTCGGCTACAGCCGGGAAGGCACCACCCGCGGTATAACCACCCGTTGACGACGAATACTCGGTCAGGGCAACGCTACCGGCGGGGCCGCAGGTAGAGCCGGGAGTGCAGTAGAGGACCTGCCCGGCGGTGGCCTCCACTGCCGGGTCCGCCGTGACCCCGTACTGGTCCGGCCACCCGTTGTATACCTGGCAGGCGGTGGTGTCACAGATCGCCCCGGGCGACCCCGGCGAACCACCCGCAGCCAGCACCGCCATCACGTAGCTCCTGGCCGCCACGGCCTGCGCCTCGAGGGCGGCCAGGCCACCCGTCCCGGCCCAGGACACGGGAGCCTCGGCGGGGACGACCCCGTCCACGTAGTCCTCGAGGGGTACAACGTTGTCAGTTTGCCCGTTGGGCAACGAGACCAAGACCCCTTGGTAGGTTCGGGCGCCCAGGCCCGGGAGGCAGGCCTGCAACTGGGAACTGGGCGGCGTTGCCGCTGCCGGGGGGTTGCTGCCCGGCAAGGCGCTGGCCACGGTCACCGGCCCAGCGGAGACGGCCACCTCCGACCACGGGCCGGCACACCCAGGGCCGGACCAGATGACCTCGCCGGCACCCGCCCGTACCACTTCAAAGGCGCCGCCACGGGCCGAGGTCCCAGCACCCCAACTAGCGACCAACCTCTCGCCCCCGACCGCAGCAGCGATCGTGTTGCGGCTGTCCAGTTCGGTCAAATGGACCGTTACGAGAGGACCCGGCGAAGCCAGCGTGCCGAGCGTCGTACCGGCGTAGTAATGAGCAAGCACCTGCTGGTAGCTCCAGCCGTAAATAGTGGCATAACCGTACGCTCCCCACTGCCCCATGCCCCGACCGTGGCCAAAGCCATAACCGGAGATCTCGATAGTGGGACCTGAGAAACCTTGACCGCTCGCAGCCCGGACGTCTCCCATGGCAGTTGCGCTGAGCGCAACGGCCCCGGCCAGAGCCGCCGCCTTCATGAGCAACAAGAAGCGAGGCCGGCGCGGCCCACACCCCAAGGCCTCACTGTCAAGTTCTTTTCCCAAATAGCTCCCCTAGCGCAACGATGTGGCCGCACCACCGTCTCGTCTACAGCGGTACAGGTAATGAATCGGCAGCGGGCAGGTGAAAATTGAGCAAGACCGGGGGGCGGCCCGCCTTCGGGCAGGCGCCGGACGAGGGACAACGGGCGCGGAGCCCAGACGCGGAGAGTTGCTACTGCCAGGCGCTAGGAGGCCACGGCGACGACCTCGAGCGACGGCGGCAAGGGCGATACCGGGGTCTCGATTGGGGCGGATCCGAAGGCGACAGCCTGGCCGTTCGAGGCGATCAACCAGTAGCCGAGCCCCAAGGGGCTTGCGGCTATGGCGACGATGGGGTGCTTCAGGCCGGCGTGGCCCGCCGAACCATAAAACGTGGCGTCACCGAAGGCAAAAACGCCGCCGTCGCTGGCCACCAGCCAGTAACCCCTTCCATCTGGGGTTGCCGCCATGCCCACGATCGGCCGGTGGAGCCTAAGTTTTACGGTGGACCCGTAAAAGTGGGCGTCACCAAAAGAGAACACTCCACCGTCATGGGCCACAAGCCAGTAACCCTTACCATCTGGGGTTGCCGCCATACCTACGATCGGCCGGCTCAGGTGCACCTTGCTCAACGAACCGCGGGCGCGGGCGTCCCCGAACGCAAGGATGGCACCGCCCGCCGTGACCAGCCAGTAACCCCTCCCGTCCGGCGTGGCGACGATGGAGACTACAGGGTCCTTGGGGTGCTTGCTGCTGGCCGATCCCCGGTACGGGGCGTGCCCGAAGGCGAAAATGCCCCCATCCGAGGTAGCCAACCAGTAGCCGAGCCCGCTCGGGGCCAGAGCGACCCCCACAACTGGTCGGTGCGCGCCGCGTCCGGCCAGGGAACCCTGAGCGGTGGCGGACCCGAAGTTGTACACACTGCCGTTGGCCGACACCATGTCATAACCGTCGATTGGCCCGGGGGGCGGATGGGCGGCGGCCGCCTGCACTGCTGCGCCCACATTCAGGAACCCGCCGTTTATGGGCGAACTGTTCAGGGCGAGCGGCGAGGCGGTGGCTTGAAGGAGGCTCGCTACTTGAGGACCAGATAGTAAAGGGTTAGCC
>JAKAWM010000039.1:0-10115 GCA_021827285.1 Actinomycetes bacterium
GGTGCTTTGAAGGGGACGGAGCTCTCCTTCAACCCGTGGCCTCCCATCACCGGGCTCGACGCCAGCATCCCCGGGGTCCAATCGATCCTCGACGGCCTCCAATATGAGACTACGTTCAACGACTTCCGGCAGGAAGCGATCCATGCAGCCATCGCTGCCTATGCGTTGGCCCAAGGGAAGGCGGTACCGCCTTCTATCATTTCTGGAAGGATCGAGGGGGCGCCGGAGTTCCTCAACCAACCCCAGGCAGTCACCTTGGGGAACATCAACAAGGTGCTGATCGAGAGCGGCTTTTACAAGGCCAACCAGATCTGTACGCGCCTGTACGTGACTGTGTGCAAGGCAGCAGGCATCAAGCTGTAGCGCGCCAGAGGTACCACCCGGCCCGGGAGCGGGCCCGTCCGACTAGCTCTTCGGACCGGCTCGTCGGACCGGCTCTTCGGGCCGGGACGGCGCACCTCCCAGCTCGTTAGCAGCCTGTCGTGCTGACTGGGCCAACTGAAAGCTGAAGATAGCAATGTCACCTTTGAGAAACGCAAACTCGACAAGCCCCGTGGCCGAGCCGCTCTTGTCCTTGCAGGGGATCAGTAAAGCATTCGGGGCGGTCCAGGCGCTCAACGGCGTCAGCCTCGAGCTCTGGGCCGGAGAGGTGCTCGCCTTGCTCGGCGACAACGGGGCGGGCAAGTCCACGCTCGTCAAGATCCTGGCCGGCGTCCATAGTGCCGACGCTGGGGTCATTGAGATTAACGGGCAAGTGGTCTCGATCACGAGCCCGGCCGACTCTAGACGCTATGGCCTGGCGATCATCTACCAGGATCTGGCGCTGTGCGAGAACCTCGATGTTGTGGCCAACCTGTTCCTCGGGCATGCACAGGGCCGCTTCCTACTGGCCGAGGAGGCGATGGAGCGAAAATCTTGGGAACTGCTGCGCAGCCTGTCTGCCAAGATCCCTTCCGTCCGCACATCCGTCGCAAGCCTGTCGGGTGGCCAACGTCAAACCGTGGCTATCGCCCGCTCGCTGCTAGGCGATCCCCCCATATTTGTCCTCGATGAGCCGACGGCAGCTCTCGGCGTCGCCCAGACCGCAGAAGTGCTGAAGATGGTCAGGCGACTGAGCGACTCCGGCCATGGGGTCATCATGATCACACACAACCTGGCCAACGTCCGTGCGGTGGCGGACCGCGCGGTCGTGTTGCGCCTAGGACGCAACAACGGCACTTTCGACGTACGAAAGGTGCCCGCGGAAGCGATCGTTGCCGCCATCACGGGAGCGAAGGAATGGACCGGCGCCCTGACGCCCTTAGCCAGCGCGGACATCCCATGAAAGCGCCCACCATACCTTCGCCCACGCCGGAGATCGATCGCGAAGACGAACGCTTGGTCACCACGCAAGGTGCCCGCGCCACGGTCGTCAATGCTGCCTCGCGGGTCCGTAGCGGAGATCTGGGGACCCTGCCCATCATCGTGGGCATCGTGCTCGTCTGGGCCCTTTTTGGGGTCCTGAACCCGGTCTTCCTCTCGAGTACCAACGTGGGTAACCTGCTCGTCCAGTCGGCCTCGGAAGGCATAATCGCGCTCGGGATCGTCACCGTTTTACTGGTTGGCGAGATCGACTTGTCCGTCGGGTCGATGGCAGGCGTCGGTTCGTCGATCCTGGGCGTCGGGTTCGTCCTCCACGGCTGGCCGCTCAGTGCCACGATCGCAGTGGTGCTCGCAGCAGGCGCCGTCGTGGGCTTGACTTATGGCCTGGTCTTCATCCACTTCCAAGTCCCGAGCTTTGTCATTACCTTAGCTGGGCTCTTGGCGCTGCTTGGGCTCCAGCTCATGCTCGTTGGCCAGACTGGCTCGATAAACATCCCCTTCAGCTCGTCGTTAGTGCGTTTCATGGAAAAGGACGTCCTTCCTCACACTGTCTCCTATGCACTCGCCGCCGCGGTCGCGTTGGCGTACGCTGTCTCTACTTGGGCGCGGGCGCGACGCAGGGCGCGAGTATCCCTCTCGTCTCGGTCCGCGGCCGGCGTTATCGCGCCCTCTGCCTTGTTGTGCATAGGCCTCGAGCTCGCGTGCTGGTACGTGAACCGAGCTGGCGGCGTCAGCGACGCCTTCGTCTTGTTTGCCGCCCTCGTCGTGGTCATGGACTTCCTTTTGAGACGCACGCACTGGGGCCGGGCCGTGTACGCCGTCGGTGGCTCGCGGGAGGCAGCCCGGCGCGCCGGGATCAACGTCGCCGGCACCTACATCTCGGTCTTCGTGCTTTGCGCCATGTTCGCAGCGCTGGGCGGCATGTTCCTGGCCGGCTGGCTGGGCGCTTCGAGTACCGAGGCGGGTACGGGCAACGTCAACCTCGACGCGATCGCGGCCGCTGTCATCGGCGGCACGAGCCTGTTCGGCGGGCGTGGCGGTGCCTACTCGGCGCTGCTTGGGATCGCGGTCATCCAGTCCATCGCCAACGGGCTGGACCTGCTCAACTTGAGCAGCGCACAACAGTTCATGATCACCGGTGGCGTGCTGACCATAGCCGTCATCGTAGACTCTCTCTCCCAACGGGCTCGACGTGCTCACGGACGTGCCTAGTCCCCTCACCTCTCGGCGTAGGGCAACCCAGCCTCGCGTGCTCAGCGCGCCAGAGGCCGTCGCCTTGATCCCAGCCGGCGCCACAGTCGTGGTCACCGGTTCAGGTGGTGGGGTCAACGAGCCAGCGGCGCTGCTCGCCGCCTTGGAGCGACGCTTCCGTGACACTGGCGAGCCCGGCCAAATCGCCCTCTACCACCCAAACGGCATTGGCGACGGTCAAGGCGGTGGCTCTGAGGCGTTCGCCCACCTTGGGTTCGCGCGCTGTGTGTACGGGAGCCATTGGAGCTGGGCACCGCGGCTCAGCCAGCTCGCCATGGACGGTGCCTTCGAGGTTGGCGTCTGGCCACAAGGAGTGCTTTCCCAACTTCTTCGTGAGGCAGCAGCCCACCGGCCCGGCCTGCTGACAAAGGTCGGGCTCGGCACCTACCTGGACGAGCGGGTGGCCACAGGGCGCCTCGATAGGCAAAAGCTCCCACTATTGGTGGAAATCGCCGGGGAGGAATGGCTTTTCTACCCAGCCCCAAAAGTAGATGCGGCTCTCATCCGTGCTACCGAGGCGGACGAGGACGGCAACCTTACGATGGACGAAGAAGGTGCGGTGCTCGACGTGCTCAGCGCGGCCCAGGCCGCGCGCGCCGGCGGTGGCCTCGTGGTCGCACAAGTGAAGCGGTGCGTGCCAGCGCGGGCGCTCGACCCACGACTTGTGCGCGTCCCTGGCTACCTGGTCGACATCGTCGTCCTCGCTCCCGAACAACGCCAGTCCGCTGCCACCAGCTACAACCCCGGGTACGCAGGGGCTGCCTTGGTGGAGGTCCCACCGCGAGACATCGGCCAAGGAGAACGGCTGTTTATCGCCCGGCGCGCGGCGCTCGAGCTCCGACCGGGCAAAGTCGTGAACCTCGGGTTTGGCATCGCCGACGGCGTCGCCAGCGTGGCCCAGGTCGAAGGCGTCGCCGACCAGCTCACGTTCTCCGTCGAGCAGGGTTCTGCGGGCGGTGTGCCAGCCTGGGGGAGCGACTTTGGCCTCATGTGGAACCCGACCTCGTTCATCGACGCGCCGGCCCTGTTCGACTTCTACGACGGCGGCGGCATTGACTTAGCCATCGTCTCGTTCGCCCAGGTCGACCAGGCCGGCAACGTCAACGTAAGCCAGTTCAACGGCCGGCTGATCGGCCCGGGCGGCTTTATGAACATCACTCAGTCCGCCAAGGCGGTCGTCTTTTGTGGGACATTTTCCACCAAGGGCCAGCGAGTCGCGGTGCACGCCGGGCGGCTCGTGATCGAACAGGAGGGCACCATATCTAAGTTCGTCC
Organism: Actinomycetes bacterium; assembly: GCA_021827285.1. GTDB lineage: Bacteria > Actinomycetota > Acidimicrobiia > Acidimicrobiales > Palsa-688 > JAKAWM01. The sequence continues at coordinate 3,888 of JAKAWM010000039.1, forward strand.
CTAAAGTCGAGCAGGTTACGTGGAGTGCCGGCGAGGCTCTTCGGCGCGGCCAGCGAGTCCTCTACGTGACCGAGCGCGCCGTTTTCGGACTGACCCCACTCGGCCTCGAGCTCGTGGAGGTGGCGCCGGGCCTGCGAGCCGCCGACGTGGTGTCTGCCATGAGCTTCCAGCCGAGCGTGGCCAGCCCACTCGGGTCGGTTGCGCCGGCGGTTTACTCCCACGGGCCGCTGGGGCTGGCATATCTGTTCGCGGATCGGCACTTTGAACGTGATGGGTGCAGCTGAGAGGAGCAACTAATGGCCGTGCTGGAGCGAGAACGAAGCAAGGGGGTTGAGGTGCTGACGCTCAACCGGCCCGAGCGGCTCAACGCCATCAACAGGGAGGTGCTCTCGCTCCTGGAAGCGTACGTGACGGAAGCAGCCAAGGACAACGACATCCGGTGTGTCGTCGTAACCGGAGCCGGTGAACAGGCCTTTTCTGCCGGTGCCGACGTTGGCGATCTTTCTGACCTCGACCCCCTTCAAGCACTGGAGCTAATGACCACGGGGCAAAGAGCCTACGCCACGCTGGAAGAATGCCCTAAGCCGGTCCTGGCGGCGATCAACGGCTACGCTTTGGGAGGGGGGCTAGAGCTGGCTCTCGCCTGCGACCTCCGGATTGCCGGTACGAACGCGAGGCTCGGCCAGCCCGAGATAACTTTGGCCAACGTCCCGGGGTGGGGTGGCACGCAGAGGCTTCCCCGGATCGTCGGCGAGGGCGTGGCTAAGGACCTGATCCTGACTGGACGTGTTGTGGGGCCGAGCGAGGCTCTGGCGCTCCGGCTCGTCAGCCGCACCACCGAAGGGCCCGTGCTCGAAGCGGCCCTATCCCTGGCCGACGGCCTCTCCAGCTATTCACCTACGGCGGTCGCCTTAGCAAAACAAGCTATCCACGCCGGACGGGCGCCTGGGCGCCACGGCTACGTCGTCGAGCGCCAAGCCGTCGCCCTGTGCTTCACGACGACAGAGCAGCACGAGGCGGTCCGACGGTTCCTGTCCAAGGGTGCTAGGCCAACCCCGAAAGGGGCCGAGGTGCCCACCGCGCGGACCTGATCCAGAAAGGACAGCACTGAGATGACCAACTACACCTTCGCCGTAGGGCCGGCTGTGGTCTACGGCGCGGGCGCCATTTCCGAACTAGGAGGTTGGCTCGACAAGCTTGCGGCCAAGCACCCGATGATCATAAGTGACCACGCCCTGGCCAGGGCGGGAGTGGCCGAGCGGGTCCAGGCCTCGCTACCTCATAGCCAACTGTGGGCTGGGGTCGACGCCGAGCCGAGCGTCGACCTAGTGTCGAGCGCGCTGCAGGCGCTGCGAGAGGGGGAGGCGGACGCAGTCGTGGCTGTGGGTGGGGGCAGTTCGATCGACACGGCCAAGCTCGCCTGTGCCCTGGCCACCAACGGTGGCCGGCTACTGGACTATGCAGCCGACTGGTCCAGCCTGTCCCGGCCGGGGTTGCCTCTCGTCGCCGTGCCGACGACGGTGGGCAGCGGATCGGAGATGACCCGCGGGGCGGTCTTCAAGGACCCAGTGCACCACTCGAAGCTCGTGATCGTCTCAGACCACCTTGCCCCCCGAGCGGCCGTCCTCGACCCCACGTTGCTCGACACCCTGCCGTCGACCGTGACCGCGGCGACGGGGTCCGACGCCCTCACCCAGGCCATAGAAGGAGCGCTATCGACCGGGGCCAACGCCTTCACCGACGCCTTCCACCTGCAGGCTGTCCGGGCGATCAGTTGGGCCATGCCCCGAGCGGTCGCCGACAGCCAGGACACCGAGGCCATGGGGGCCATGCAGCAAGCGGCAGCCATGGTCGGTGCCGCCCTCGCCTACTCCGGAGTCGGGGCAGCGCACGCGGCGGCTAACACGCTCGGCGGTGCTTTCCCCATCCCCCACGGCATCGCCTGCGCGGTCATGTTGAGACCGGTCTTGCGCATGAACGCCAGCATCGTCCCAGACAGGTTCGTCCCGGTGGCGGCCGCGCTTGGTATCGAAGGCACCAGCCGGCGCCCGCCCACCCAAGTGGCTGAGGCAGTTGTGGACAAGGTCGGAGAGCTCCTCACCTCCGCCCAGGCCGCCTGGCGGTTACGGGACTTTTCGGTGCCCTGGGAGGAACTGAAGCGGGTGGCGGAGGAGGCCCACGGGCACTCGGACATGAGCACCAACCCCCGGCAACCGACTGTGGACGAAGTGCTCTCGCTGCTCCAGGAGGCTTGGTGAGCGAGGACTGGGCCGAGGCCGCACTGGCCCGCGCTCTTGACTGCGTGGCCGGGCGCCTAGGCGCGCCCGGTTACCCGCACGTAACCCAAGGGGGCCGTTGGACCACCTCACCTGACGGCTTTTGGACCGGCGGGTTCTGGGTCGGGCTGTGCTGGGCCGGCTACGAAGAACAGGGAGACGAGCGCTTTCGGGCGGCTGCCGAACAAGCGCTGGAGCCTTTCCTTGCGCGTGCCTCCGAGGCGCACAACCACGACCTCGGCATGATGTTCTGTCCCAGTGCCGTTATGGGTTTCCGCCTCACGGGCGAGCCTCGCTACCGTGAAGCGGCCCTGCGCGCGGCTCACAGCATGGCAGCGCAGTTCAACGAGAAGGGCCGCTTCATACCCGGCTGGGGCTTCTTCGGGGAGGAGGACTGGAGCGGGGCGGTGCTCGTGGACACTCTCATGAACCTCCCGCTCCTGCTCTGGGCAGCAGCCGAAAGCGGGGAGAGCCGTCTGCGGGAGGTGGCCCTCGCGCACGGCAAGACCTCGCTGTCTTTCCATTTCCGCGCCGACGGCTCCACCGCCCACGTGTACCATTTCGACCCTCTTACCGGGGCGCCGATCGGGGCCGGCACCTACCAGGGCAAGAGCCCCACCAGCTGTTGGTCGCGGGGCCAGGCCTGGGCCATCGCTGGGTGCGCGGCCCTCGCTCGTCTCGGCGCCGGCCAACCGTACTTCCAAGCGGCGCGCCGAGCGGCCGCTTATTACCTCGACCACCTACCTGCGGACGGCCTCCCGCCGTGGGATTTCGATGCCACGGGGCCAGCCGAGCCGAAAGACTCCTCGGCCGCCGCCATTGCCGCCTACGGCCTGCTCCTCCTCGGGGAACAAGAGACGGCCCTCTGGGGCACAGGGGCAGCGTGCCTCCGTGCCCTGGCTGAAGCTGCCCAAGCCCCCCCCGGCCACGAAGCGGTCCTGGCCCATGCCACGGCCGACCTACCCCACCGCATCGGGGTCGACGAGTCGACCATCTACGGAGACTATTTCTTCGTGCGAGCTTTGCGACACCTGAACAAAAACACGGCTAGCCAACCAGCGAGCGGGCCGCGAGCCCGCCTGGCCCGTGATGACAAACGGAGATAAAAAGATGACCACTCTTGCCGCCAGCGCGACGGCACCCACTTACACCGGTGTCCTCATCAACGGGGACTGGGCCGAGCCCCGCAGCGGGCGCACCTTCGACGACTTGGAGCCGGCCACCGGCGAGCGGCTAGCTGCGGTGGCGGCCGGCGGCACCGAGGACATAGACCTCGCCGTTGGCGCCGCACTACGAGCTTTCCGCGCCCTCCCCTGGGCGCGTACCAACCCCACCGAGCGGGGTCGCGTCCTTTACCGGGTCGCCCAGCTCGTGCGAGAGAGAGCCGAAGAGTTCGCCCGTCTCGAGGCGGCCGACGTCGGCAAACTGCTGCCCGACGCGCGCTCAGAGGTCGAGCTCTCGGCCGCCTTGCTCGAGTACTACGCGGGCGCGGCCAACAAGGTGCTCGGTGAGACCTACCAGGCGGGGCCAGGCAAACTTGCTTACACACTTAAAGATCCGCTCGGCGTCGTCGCCGCCATCGTGCCATGGAACTACCCCCTGCCGCTCGCTGTCTTGAAGGTGGCGCCTGCGCTGGCCATGGGCAACACCGTCGTCCTGAAGCCGGCCGAGGAGGCACCCTTGACCGCGTTGTTGCTCGGGCAGGTCGCTCTCGAGGCCGGTTTACCGCCTGGGGTCCTAAACGTGGTACCGGGATTGGGTGAAGAGGCGGGCCAAGCGCTCATCGACCACCGCGACGTCGCCATGATCGCCTTCACCGGTTCCACTGAAGTCGGGCACAAAGTCATGCACGCGGCAGCCGAACGTATCGCCAAGGTAGAGCTCGAGCTGGGCGGCAAGTCGCCCCACCTGGTCTTCCCGGACGCGAACCTGGACGATGTGACCCGCCACGTGGCCACGGGGCTGTTCAAGAACGCGGGCCAGGACTGCTGTGCCGGTAGCCGCGTGCTCGTGCACCGGGACGCCTTTGACGAAGTGACTAGTAGGCTGAAGGCGGCTGCTGAAGCGGTAAAAGTCGGTGACCCTCTCCGAGACGAGGGGGTGACCATGGGGCCGCTCATCAGCCAGCGTCAACGTTCGCGCGTGCATAGCTATACCACTGGTGCCCTGGCGAGCGGGGCTTGCCTGGTAACGGGGGGCAAAGAGCTGGCAGAGGGCTTCCCCGAAGGGAGCACGTTCTATGCACCCACCCTTTTCACCGATGTCCGGCCAGAAATGAAGATCTACCAGGAGGAGGTCTTCGGCCCGGTCGGGGTGGTGGTGGCTTTCCGGAACGAGGAGGAGGCCGTCCAACTGGCCAACCAAGTGCCCTACGGCCTGGCCGCCGCTGTCTGGACCAACGACCTGTCTACCGCTCACCGGGTTGCCGCCGACATCGAGGCTGGGATGGTCTGGGTCAATGAATACTACGCCCACGTCATGGAGATGCCTTTTGGGGGCTTCAAGCAGAGCGGCATCGGCAAGGATTACTCACTTCACGCGCTGGACGCGTACTGCCAGGTGAAGGAGGTTACCATCCGTCTCTAACCAGGCCCCCCCTATCCAGCAGCTAGGCCTGGGCGTCATCGATGCCCTTCACCCAGTAGGGCTCGGACTTGTTCGGCCAACAACGACGCAGCCCCCTCACCCGGCCCCCGCACCACTTCGGCTGCCGGGAAGGCCTCGGGCCTACCGATGCCCTGGGCGACATCGAACACCCGGGTCGGGACCGTGTCGGTCTCGCTTGCCGCCAGCACCTTGGCCCGGGCGCCCACGGTCGTGCAGCACCGGCTTGGCCGCCACGGCCTGTTCAAGCAGCTCAGGACGTCGCACAAGGCCTACGCCATGCGGCCGACCCCGAAAGGAAGGCGTCCTCCGGCGCTCGCCACCAGTGCTTCGGAGCCGATGAGCTCGGCGGGGTCGGAGCTCCCCACGCCGGTCATGCCGAGCCCTCCGCCCTCACTGACCGCTCGGGCCAGCGCCCTATGGGCGATGCCGGCCATTGGCGCGCCGATCGGTACCGACAGACCAAGGCGCTCCGTAAGTGGCGCCCGCAACCTCATCCCCCCGGCCTCTCAGCTCAGACAGCGAACAGCACGACATAAGTGGGCTCATCTGCCGACAAGCTACTACTACACGGTGGTAGCAGCCCTTCGACTGGGTCCTTAGTTCTAAGCTTGTGCGGATATTTGGCTCAGGCTACAGTGGCCAGGGATGCGGGAGGCCACGAAATGAACATGAGGAAAGCCCCCATTGCCCGTCAAATGCCGGTCGGGTAGCGTTCCCCGTGATGCGGCCCGCTCCAGCTGACAGTGTGATCGCAGACAGCGGGCTCGTCCGGCCGGCCCGCTACATACAGCGCGGTGAGCCGTCCCCGGACAGCCGCGAGCTGCACCGCAGTGGTGGCCGCCGGGCGGAGGAGTTTTACCGCGAGCGCTGGCGCCACGACAAAGTCGTGCGTTCTACCCACGGCGTCAACTGCACTGGCTCGTGTTCGTGGCGGGTGTTCGTAAAGGACGGGATCATAACCTGGGAGACCCAGGCGGTCGACTACCCGTCCATCGGGCCGGGCTCGCCCGAGTACGAGCCCCGTGGTTGCCCGCGAGGAGCCTCGTTTTCCTGGTACACGTACTCTCCAGCCCGGGTCCGCTACCCCTACGTGCGGGGCGTGCTGCTCGAGATGTACCGGCAGGCTAAAGCCCGCTTGGGAGATCCGGTCCAAGCCTGGGCCGAGCTGGTCGGCGACCCCACCCGCGCCAAGGCGTACAAATCGGCCCGGGGCCAGGGCGGCTTTGTGCGGGCGAGCTGGCCCGAAGTGCTCGAACTGATAGCCGCCGCCCACGTCCACACCGCCGCCACCTACGGCCCCGACCGGACCGCCGGCTTCACGGTCATCCCGGCCATGTCCATGACT
>JAKAWM010000039.1:10125-11086 GCA_021827285.1 Actinomycetes bacterium
CGGCAGCCGCTTCTACTCCCTCTTCGGCGGGACGGTGCTCTCTTTCTACGACTGGTTCGCCGACCTGCCAGTGGCCTCACCCCAGGTCTTCGGGGACCAGACCGACGTGCCCGAGTCGGCCGACTGGTGGAACGCCTCCTACCTCGTGATATGGGGCACCAATCTCCCAATAACCCGTACCCCCGATGCCCACTTCATGGTCGAGGCCCGCTACCGGGGCCAGAAAGTGGTTGTGGTCTCACCCGACTACTCCGACCACACCAAGTTCGCCGACGATTGGCTCCCGGCCGCCCCTGGGACCGACGCCGCTCTCGCCATGGCCATGGGGCATGTCGTCCTTTCGGAGTTCTACCGTGACCGAGAAGTGCCCCGCTTCTTGGACTACGCCCAGAGTTACACCGACCTGCCCTTTCTGGTCACCTTGGAAGAGCGTGGCGGTGCCTACGTGCCCAGCCACTTCCTCACCGCCGCCGACCTCGGGGACACCGAGGACGCCGCCGCCTGGAAGACCGTGGTCCTAGACGACCAAAGCGGGGAGCTCGTCGTCCCCAACGGTTCGGTCGGCTTCCGCTGGGTAGAGGGCGCCGAGCGCCGCTGGAACCTCAACCTGGAAGGCACGCGCCCGGCGCTCACCCTTTTCGGCCGCACTGAGGCAGAAGCCCTCGCCGTCGACTTCCCCCGCTTCGACCTGACCGGCGACGACCAGGCCGGGGTGCTCCACCGGGGGGTGCCCGCTCTCCGGGCGGGCGGGCTTTGGGTCACCACCGTTTTTGACCTTATGATGGCCCACTACGGGGTGGGCCGCCCCGGCCTGCCGGGCGATTGGCCGGCCGGCTACGACGACGACGCTACGCCGTACACGCCGGCCTGGCAGGAAAAAATCACCTCGGTGCCGGCGGCCGCAGCCACGCGCGTGGCCCGGGAGTTCGCCCGCAACGCCGAAGTCTCGGGCGGCCGCTCC
>JAKAWM010000040.1 GCA_021827285.1 Actinomycetes bacterium
ATGAGTCAGTCACGCGGTGCTCCGCCACCTGGAAGACCATCGACTCCGCTTGGTCCAGGGTGGCCGCCACGTCTCCAGGCACCGAATAACCCATCTCAGCTATTTCGCTCGCCACTGCTATAAGCCGGCGCAATAACGCATGCTCTTCGACGATTTTTGCATACCGCGACGCATTGGCGATGGCCGGCGTATTGGCTTGAAGAGCGATCAGCTCCCCAAGGCCTCCCGCCGTTTCAAGCAGGTCAGAACGACGAAGCTCATCTGCCACTGTTACGGGATCGGCAGGCTCTCCTTGCGCATAGAGCGCGCAGACCGCCTCGAATATGTGACCGTGCGCCGGACGGTAGAAATCAGCTGCCTTACAATGCTCCACGGCTGACGTGATGGCATCGCGCGAGAGCAACATGGCCCCGAGTAATGACTCCTCTGCCTGCAGGTCATGTGGCGGTACCCGGTCCGGGCGCGGACGCCACGCCTGCTGGCGGTCGCGGATGTCAGTGATGGGTTGCTCCATACCTCTTCCACCCTCCCTCTCCGGACCTGTGGGTCACCAGATGGAGAACCTGTTGATTTCCGGTGGACTACCGTCCTGGTACTCCACAGGTATTGCAACGCTGGCCTACACCAGCCACCACGCCCAGCTTACACCCTGGTAAGCATGCCCCACAAACATTTGTTCGCCTCTTCCCAGTAACCGGGCCAGCCCCACGGGCCCTTCACAGGACACCGGCAAGTGCTAGCGTCGGTTCGCCGCGCCACCCGTGTGCGGTCGCACCAGATGACTGACATTCAGACGAAGTAGGAAGACTGGCCCCTACTAAAAGGGCGGTCACCTTCCCAAAGGAGGCCGGGCCGGTGTCCTCCGGTACAACACCTACAAGCTCTGCTCAGGGCCAACCGCACGAGCCAGCCAAGCCCGTCCCGTGGCCCGGTGCCGCCGATCCGAACCACCTCTGGACGATGTGCATGCTCCGCCTCCGCGAACGCGTCTCGGCCCCTACCTGGAACGCCTGGCTTGTGCCCCTCGTCCCCCTCAGCGCCGCTGACGGCCGCCTCCTACTTGCGGCTCCCAACTCCATGGTGGCCGAACAGGTAACCAACCGCCTTCTCAGCCTCATCTCCCATACCCTGGCCGAACTTTTACCCCTGCCCGCGGGCGGGGAACTGCCCAAAGTGGAAATTATCGTCCAACCTGGCCTCCCGCCCTTCACCCTGGAGCAGAGCCCGTCTCCCCCGGGGAGCCCAGCCGCTGTTGCTGCGCCTCCTCGCGCTCAGAGCCCCGGCCCCAACCTCACCGCACCCACCTCTAGCATCCCACCTGAGCACTCAACCCCTAGCCACGCCTCTCCTCTCCCCCACCAGCTTCCTCCGCTTCACCAGCCCCGCTACACCTTCGAGGCGTTCGTCATAGGTGCCTCCAATCGCTTCGCCCATGCCGCTGCACTCGCAGTCGCAGAACGACCGGCCAAGGCCTACAACCCTTTGTTCATCTACGGTCCCTCTGGTTTGGGCAAGACTCATCTGCTCCATGCCATCCGCCACTATGTCAACGATAATTTCCCCGCTCTCAAGGTCCGTTACGTCTCTACTGAAACCTTCCTCAATGAATTCATCGATGCCATTCACAAGCGCGACCAGGCTGAGTTTAAGCGCCGCTACCGCGCCCACGATGTCCTACTTGTTGATGACATCCACTTCATCGAAAACAAACACGAAACCCAAGAGGAGTTCTTCCACACTTTCAACTCTTTGTACGAGGCAGACAAGCAGGTTGTCCTCTGCTCAGACCGCCACCCTCGCGCCATCGAAAGCCTCGAGGGCCGCCTACGCAGCCGCTTTGAGTCTGGCCTCATGACAGACATCCAGCCTCCCGAGCTCGAGACCCGTCTGGCCATCTTGCGAAAGAAGGCTTCGGCTGAACGTGTGGCTTTCCCCGAGAACGTCCTCGAACTTATCGCTACCCACGTCAAAGACAACATCCGAGAACTCGAGGGAGCCCTCACTCGCCTCTCCGCTTTCGCCAGTATCCACCGCGTACCAGTCACGGACGACCTCGCAGAACACGTCCTCTCCGATCTCATAGCGGCCAACAAGCCCCGCGTAATAACACCTGACCTCATCCTCACTACCACCGCGGAGTTCTTCGGCTTTACCGTCGAAGAAATCTGTGGCCCTAGCCGCCGCCGGCCGCTCGTGGCAGCTCGACAGACAGCTATGTACCTGTTCCGCCACCTACTCCCAGACTGTAGCTTCCCGATGATCGCCAAGCACTTCGGGGACCGGGATCACACTACTGTAATGCATGCCGAGCGCAAGATAGAAGCCCTCATGAAAGACAAGCCTCAGATCTTCGAGCAGGTCACGAGCCTGATCCACAAGATCAAACAGGGGTGACCACCCGTGCATAACACTATGTTCGAGTTGTGCCGGGATGTTGTAGTTCCTGGGGGCCCCCTCAACCCTTATCCCCCGCTACTACCAGCCAACCGCCCATGCTGTGCACCATGGTGGATTACCGATGTCACCCCACACCCTCCCCCACCAGGAAGAAGGCCCTCGTATCCACAATCCACAGCGCCTACTACAACATCCTTTCTATACATACCTTTTAAAGAGCAGAGGAGCAACCAACTGTGAAGTTGCGATGTGAGCGGGACGCTCTATTGGAAGCTCTAACCACAGCCGGGCGAGCTAGCTCAGGCCGGGCTGGGCCTACGGCCTCACCAGGCATCAAGCTCGACTTGCGAGGTGATGGGCTTGGTGTGACTGGCACAGACCAAGATCTCACGGTGGCGACCACTCTGAGCGTTGCCGGCATGGAAGACGGTATTGTGATCGCACCGGGCCGTCTCCTGACTGACATTGTGCGTGCACTTCCGGCCGGTTCTGTTGCCGTGCAGGGTGATGATGAGGAGTTGCAGGTGACAGCCGGTCGTTCGGACTTTGTGTTGCGACCGTACCGGGCGGCTGACTTCCCCCAGTTGGCCCCACCAGTCGGTAACACCGTGTCACTTCCAGCTGCGGGGTTGGCCGAAGCTTTGCGCCAGGTCGTGCGAGCGGCCTCATCAGAGGACAGCCGCCCTGTCCTGACGGGGGTTTTGATTGTTGCCGAGGCAGAGGGCCTGCGTTTGGTAGCGACCGACTCCTATCGCCTGGCTGTAAAGGAGCTGGCCGAGGCGAAGGGCGTGCTCTCAGAGGGTCAGCACGTTCTCGTACCATCACGGGCACTCGGTGAGCTCCAGAGGCTCCTGGGGGCAGAAACAGAAGCGGTGCAACTTCGGCTAGGTGCTCACGACCTAAGTTTTCGCACCGGCAAAGTGGAGCTCACAACCAGGCTAATTGAGGGGGAGTTCCCGCCGTACAAGCAACTAATCCCGTTCAACTACCCGAACAAGCTCACCGTAGTCAAGGAGGCGTTACTTGACGCCATTCGCCGTGTACGCCTTATGGCCAGGGATGCCACGACGCCTGCCCGCATAGCCCTGCGGGCAGATAGTATCCAGCTCAACGTTGTGACGCATGATTGGGGACAAGCTACAGAGGAAGTGGATGCCAAGTACGATGGCAGTGAAATGACCATAGCCTTTAACCCTCATTACCTCGCGGACGGTATTGAGGCCGTACCTGGTGAAGAGGTCGTCCTGGAGACGGTCGACTCTTTGAAGCCGGCAACGCTGAAGCCGCGCGATGCGACTGACTATATCTACCTACTTATGCCTGTACGCGTCTCTTAGCACAAGTGTATTTTGAGTGGCTGTCGCTGAAGGACTTTCGTAATTATGAGAGGGCTGATCTGCACCTTGTACCGGAAGGGATCACCCTGCTCCAAGGGGCAAACGGCGCGGGTAAGACGAACCTGTTAGAGGCTATTGGGTACCTAGCAACCTCGCGCAGCTTCCGTGGTGTCCCCTCAGAGGGGATGGTCCGCTCTGGTACTGACCAGGCCGTTATACGAGCCCAAGCCGTACGCAAGGACAGGGCTCTACTGGTTGAAGCGGAGCTAAACCGGACAGGGCGAGATAAGCTGCGGGTCAATCGGCAGTCAATTACGCGTAGCCGGGACCGCGAGCTATCGGTGAGCGCCACGATCTTTTCTCCAGATGACCTTGAGCTGGTAAAGGGTGGGCCGCAAGGGCGGCGTGACTACTTGGACGACCTTCTGGCCATGTGGGCACCCAAGCACGCCGCGGCGCGGGCCGAATTTGAGCGTGCACTGAGGCAGAGAAACGCCTTACTACGGACGGCCAACGGCGTGCTGCGAGGGCCCATGGCCGAGACGTTGGCTATCTGGGACACGAAACTAGCCGTTAGCGGCGAGGCTATAGTCAGTGCCAGGGAATTATTGGTTGAGCGCCTCCGCCCCGCGGTCAAGCTGGCCTACGAGGCCCTGTGCTCAGGGGACGCGCCCAGGGCGCGCTGGGATGTGCATTTGGAGTACGAGCGTAGTTGGGAGGGGGACTTGCTCAACGCCTTAGGGGCGGCGCGGGAGGCTGACCTCTGGCGAGGGCTGACCACCGTTGGCCCCCAGCGTGACGAGCTCTCAATTGTCCTCGGCGGCTTGCCAGCCCGAACGCACGCGTCGCAAGGGGAGCAAAGGAGCCTTTCGTTGGCCCTACGGCTCGGCGGGCACGGCGTTCTGTCGGGAGAGCTCGGTTCAGGCCCCGTGCTGCTCCTTGACGATGTCTTCTCAGAATTGGACCCCGGCCGCTGCTCGGCCCTGGCGGCCAGCTTGCCGACCGGCCAAGCGCTGCTAAGCGCGGCGGGCAACCTCCCGGGTGATCTCGTGTTCGTGGACCGCGTGCGGGTCCACGACGGGATGATCGAGAGGTGAGCGGGTTGGCAGGGCCATTTTCAGAGACAGGCAAGGGCTCGCAGCCCCCTCGCCGCTCCGGCGGAGACCGAGGTGGGGGACGCTCCACCGCGGGCCGCGGTGGGGAGCCAAGACGCATCGCGAGCTCCCTGGCTGATGCCGCGCAGCTCATGGGTAGGCCTGGGGTTGCCCAGTTGGCCGCTCTGAGCGCTCACTGGAGCCAGGTGGTCGGGGTAGAATTGGCCTCGCACACGTCGCCCGCCTCGTTGCGCGATGGCGTACTAGCCGTTTCGGTGGACCACCCCGCCTGGGCTGCCGAGGTGCGGCTCTTGGCCGCCGAGGTAGTGAAGCGGTCTCAAATCGTGGTCGGTGACGCGGTAGAGGCCGTGACGGTCCGTGTGAGCCGGTGGGAGTAGCGCGAATGGTAGACTAGGTACACCGGCTTATGCGTAACTCCGACTAGGTACCTGGCGCCTGGTCGGGCGCCGCCGAGTGCCGCGCCCCAACAGGGCGCGCTCCACCAGAACTCAGACAAGTAGAGCGGAGACGATGGCGATAGGCGTCGTGGATGGTCAAGGAGAAGTCGCTGACGGTGTCTACACCGCCAAGGACATGTCGGTGCTGGAGGGCCTTGAACCTGTCCGCAAGCGCCCGGGGATGTACATCGGCTCGACTGGTCCATCTGGCCTTCACCACCTGGTTTGGGAGGTGGTCGACAACTCCGTCGATGAAGCGATGGCTGGGTTCTGCACGCGCATCGACGTGGCCATACTGGCCGACGGGGGGTGCCGCGTCGTCGACAACGGTCGTGGTATCCCGACAGACATCAACCCGCAGTACAAGCTCTCCGGCGTGGAGATCGCCCTGACCAAGCTCCATGGAGGGGCCAAGTTCGGTGGGCGTGGGTACAAAGTATCCGGAGGACTACACGGGGTCGGGGTCTCAGTGGTCAACGCCCTGTCGCGTCGCTTGATCGTGGAGGTTGACCTGGGCGGCAATCACCAGCGCATGGAGTTCGTTGATGGGGGCAAGCCCACAGGAAAATTAGAAGTCGTTGGCCCTTCCCCGCGCAACAGGCGTGGCACGACCGTTACATTTTGGCCGGATCCGACCATCTTTGATGACGTCAACTTCACCGCCCGGACCATCGTTGAGCGGCTACAGATGTACGCCTTCCTCAACGCCGGTCTCGAAGTCACGTTTCGAGACGAGCGCGATAGTTCCCTAGCGCCCGTCAGCTACTGCTACCGCGGCGGCATCGTGGATTTCGTCAAGCACCTGAACACAGCGAAGGACCCCCTCTTCAAGCGGGTCGCTTACTTCAGCATGCTGGAGGACAGTGATGACGGCAAGGCCGATGAGGTCGAAGTAGCCCTCCAATGGAACACTGGGTACAACGAGGGGCTACATGGCTTTGCTAACGGGATAGCAACTGTTGAAGGGGGCACGCACGTCGAGGGCCTGAAGAAGGGCTTGACCAACGTGATCAATAAGTACGCCCGAGCCCGCGGCTTGCTGAAGGACAAGGACGACAACCTCCTTGGGGAGGACATTCGTGAGGGGATGTGCGCGATCGTTGCCGTAAGGCTGCACGAGCCCCAGTTCGAAGGGCAGACCAAAGCCAAATTGGGCAACACATCTATGCGTTCGCTTGTGGAGAGGGCGACTAACGACAAGCTGGCGGCCTGGTTGGAAGAGAACCCGACCGAAGGGCGCCAGATCGTGGCCAAGGCGGTCCAGGCATCGCGAGCGCGCGTGGCGGCTCGCGATGCCAGAGAGGCGACGCGCCGCAAGTCCCCGCTGGAGGGCGCTGGCATGCCCGGCAAGCTCACGGACTGCCGGGTTCGCGACCCCCGCGAGGCAGAACTGTTCATCGTGGAGGGCGACTCGGCCGGTGGCTCCGCCGTTCAAGCCCGGGACCCCGAACATCAAGCCATCCTGCCGATACGTGGCAAGATCCTCAATGTCGAACGCGCCCGCATTGATAAAATGTTGAAGAACAATGAGATCCAGGCCTTGGTGGCCGCCATCGGTGCTGGTATAGGCGAGGATTTCGACGTAGCCAAGATCCGTTATGGCAAGGTCGTTATCTTGGCTGATGCAGATGTGGACGGTAGTCACATCCGCACGCTCTTGTTGACCTTCTTCTTCCGCCAGATGACGGCCCTGGTTGAGGAAGGCCACGTGTACTGTGCACAGCCCCCATTGTTCTCAACCACTGTCGGCAAGGAGAAGGTCTACTTGAAGGATGAGCCGGCGCGGCAACGCTTTATGACCGAGCGCCCTTCCCATAAGAACCCCTTCAACCGGCTCAAGGGACTAGGGGAAATGGACTGGCACGAGCTCGGTATGACGACAATGGACCGGGCCCATCGGACACTGCTCCGCGTCGACGTTGAGCAAGCCGCTATCGCGGATGACATGTGCAGTGTCCTTATGGGCGATGATGTCGAGCGCCGTAAGCAGTTCATTGCCGACAACGCCGGTGACGTCCGGTTCTTGGACATCTGATGACGGACACCCTCCTCCCAGGTGGCCCGGGTGACGACGGCGAGGCGCCTTCAGGCATACAGCCCATAGAGATCAATGAGGAGATGGAGCGCTCCTACTTGGAGTACGCCATGTCCGTCATTGTCCAGCGCGCCTTACCAGACGCGCGCGACGGGCTGAAGCCTGTGCACCGTCGCATCCTTTATGCCATGCACCTGCAGGGTTACCGCCCGGACCGCCCGCACGTGAAGTGTGCAAAGGTTACGGGCGAGACCATGGCCAAGTTTCACCCGCATGGTAGCTCCGCCATCTACGACGCTCTTGTCCGGCTCGCCCAACCCTTTAGCCTTCGCCACCCTCTGATCGACTTTCACGGCAACTACGGGTCTCCTGATTTTCCTCCCGCCGCCGAGCGGTACACCGAATGCCGGCTGTCCCCTCTGGCCCTCCACATGCTGGAGGCCATTGATGAAGAGACGGTCGACATGGTGCGCAACTACCTGAACGACGACGACGAGCCGAGCGTCCTGCCGGCGCGCTTGCCCAACTTGTTGGTCAATGGGAGCCAAGGTATCGCGGTTGGTATGGCCACCAACATCCCGCCCCACAACCTGGGTGAGGTGATCGAAGCGGTCAATCACCTGATCGATCACCCGGAGGCCACGCCGGACGACCTGATGCGCTTTGTGAAGGGCCCCGACTTTCCCACCAGGGGCCTAATCCTTGGGCGGCAAGGCATAATCGACGCCTACCGCACGGGGCGAGGGTCCATCCGGCTCAGGGCGCGTGCCGAAATTGAGGAAGCTCGATCCGGCCCGCAGATCGTGATCACCGAGCTGCCCTATCAGGCCAGCCCCAAAGCCATTCAAGAGCGGATCGCGGAGCTGGTTGATTCTCGCGACCTTGAGGGCATCCGGGATATTCAAGATCTCTCGGCCGGCGGCAAGATCAAGATCGTGATCCCGTTGAAGCGCGATGCCAATGCCAATGTCGTCCTGAACAACCTGTACAAGATGACACCGCTACAAACGAGCTTTGGCGTCAATATGGTCGCCCTGGTCAACGGCGTACCTCGGACTCTGAACTTGAAGCAGGCGCTCGAAGCCTACGTGGGCCACCAGGTGGAGGTGGTGAGGCGGCGTTCGGAGTTCCGCCTGCGACGAGCCCAAGCACGTGCCCACATTGTCGAAGGGCTGCTCAAGGCCCTCGACATGATAGATGCCATCATTGCAGCCATAAGAGCCTCCGACAGCCGTGCCGAGGCGCGAGAGGCATTGATGAGCGCGCCGTTTGAGTTCAGCGAGGTGCAAGCGGAGCACATACTTGACATGCAGTTGGCCCGCCTTACCCGGCTGGGACGGGCTGACCTCGAGGAAGAGATGGCAAAGCTGCGATCGACCATCGCCGAGCTTGAAGCGATCTTGGCCGATCCCGTCTTGCTCAACGAGGTCATCAAGTCGGAGCTGTCTGAAGTGAAGGCCGAGTTCGCCACGCCCCGTGTGGCGGCGATAACCGTTGATCCTGGCGAGATGGCACCCGAGGACTTCATTGAGGACAGAGAGCTCGTGATCACAATGACACGAGCTGGCTATGTTAAGGCTGTTGCCGCGTCCACCTACCGGACCCAGGGCCGGGGCACGAGGGGGATGCGTGGCACAAACCTTCGAGAGGCTGACATTGTCTCCAAGGTGATCCACACAACGGCGCATGCCTACCTGCTGTTTTTTTCGAACCTCGGCCGTGTTTACCGGCTGCGCGCTTACGAGGTGCCGCTGCAGGAGCGTACGGCACGCGGTACAGCCATCGTCAACCTGCTACCGCTCGCCCCGGGCGAACATATCCAGGCTCTTATAGATACGCGGGAGTTCCCGTCTGAACGGTACTTGTTCTTTGTGACAAGGCAAGGCCAAGTCAAGAAGACTGCGTTCTCGGAGTACGACAGCAGCCGCCGCGACGGCTTGATCGCACTTAACCTGCGTGAGGGCGACGAACTGGTGGCGGTTATTGTGACTAACGGTCAGGATGACATCTTCATGGTCAGCCGCGGCGGTATGACGATCCGCTTTGCCGAAACGGATGTGCGTGCCATGGGACGGAGCGCGGCTGGGGTGCGGGGGATGACCCTGCGCCGGGGAGACGAGGTCGTAGCAGCCGACATTGCGCGCGATGAGACGAGCATCCTCATGGTGACGAGCGCGGGCTATGGTAAACGCACGCAACTGCATCATTTCCACCCTCAAGGGCGCGGGGGCATGGGTGTCAAGGGTATCCGGTTGCCGGCGAAGCGAGGGCAGGTGGTAGCGGCCCTGACGGTGGGTCTCGAAGACGAGATCCTCGCCATTTCTTCGTCCGGCGTGGTCGTGAGGCTCGCCGTCCGCGACATATCGAGTCAGGGTCGTGACGCGACGGGCGTCCGGGTCGTCGGCGTTGACACGGGCCAAGAGGTCGCTTCAGTGGCCCTAGTTTTGGCTGTCGAGGAGGGCTGAGGCTGATGGCCGAAAGGGTGCGCCGCGACGACGGTCAGGCACCCGAACAGGCGAGCACGTCTTTAGGCAGGGAGCCGGCGCGGGCAGCGACCGGTCGCTCGGTGGCCCGGGGTGCCTCTGGAGGCCCGGGGCCTGGTGGGGTAGCGACAGGGTCGTGGCCCGTGCGTGGCCCGGGTGCTGAGACCGTCCCCGTGGGCCGGTCCAGTGCCCGGGCGGGCCAATCGAGCCAGCTGTCGCGACAGTCAACTGGCCGCCCGGGGGGGCAGGCTGCCCCGGTTACAGAACAGCTTGTCAGCCCAGAGGCTCGAGTGGGCCCGGGTAGGGCGCCGCGGACGGCCCGCCCAACCCAGCCGCCGCCGGCATCCTCCAGGCGGGCCGTCACCGGCTCCCGCCCGAGGGGCCGACAGCGCGTCCCGGATGTCCGCCGGCGCCGCGTGGTGCGAAGGATCGATGTCTGGGCTGTGTTCAAGCTCTCGCTCGTCTTTTACCTCTGCGTCCTGGTGGTGATGCTCGTGGCGGGTATCGTCCTTTGGAACGTGGCGGCCGCATTTGGGGTCATACACAACCTGGACAAACTGGTCCGCTCCCTGTTCGCGCTCTCGTCGTTCAAGCTTCGACCTCTGAGCGCCCTGGGCTGGGGTGCTGCCGTGGGGCTGGTGCTGTGCCTGATGGGCACGTTCCTCAACGTCTTGGCCACGGTGCTGTACAACCTCATCAGCGACGTGGTCGGGGGGGTACAAGTCTTTGTGGTGGGTGACGACGAACCGGGGGATGGGTAGACCATGTTGGATGGGACGGCTGCCTATACTCTTGAGTGATCTTGTCCCCTCATCGTATGACGGGGCCGGGGGGCTATAGCTCAGCCGGTTAGAGCGCAGCACTGATAATGCTGAGGTCCTCAGTTCGATTCTGAGTAGCCCCACTGCTGCCGAGCAGCGGAAGTGGTCGCTCACCTGCATATTTAGTGATCGAGACCCAGGATGCCAATGTCCATGAGCGCCCTCTGAAAGCCGCGCGTGATCCCACGTTGCCCGTTCGATGGTGCACGCTGAGTTGCACGGCGGTGCCCCGCGAAACCCCTAGCCGCTCGTCGGCCAGCGCTCAGGAGGTCGTCCGAAAGACGAGCGGATCAGCGAACTGGAGGCTGCGCTCGAAGAGTCGCACCGGGCGGGCAAACGCCAAGCCTCGCCGTTTTCCAA
>JAKAWM010000041.1 GCA_021827285.1 Actinomycetes bacterium
AGCAGGCTCGCCAGCCCTGGCCCCGCCTGTCACCGACACGTAAACGTCGCGGTCGCCGACAGGGATCCCAGCGCGGCTGTCCAGTACGGCCACGAGCAGCGCCACCCGGTTAGGGTCAAGGCCCGTGACGGCCCGGCGGGGCACCGAGGAAGGCCGCCCGATCAGGGCTTGCACCTCCACCAGGAGCGGACGGTGCCCTTCGAGGGTAACGGCCACCGCCGAGCCCGGTGCACCCCGGAGCCGGTCGCCCAGGAACAGTGCGCTCGGGTCGGGGACGACCTCCAGCCCGTTTTCGCCCATCTCGAACAGCCCCATCTCCCCCGTGGGGCCAAAACGGTGCTTTACCGCCCGCAACGCCCGGAGGGCCAGGTAGCGGTCCCCATCAAAGGTGAGCACGGTGTCCACCATGTGCTCGAGGGCCCTCGGGCCGGCCAGAGCGCCCTCCTTGGTGACGTGGCCCACGAGGACAAAGGCCGCCCCGGTGGCCTTGGCCAAATTGACCAGGTGCTGGGCGCACCCTCGCACTTGGGCCAGCGAGCCGGGCGGGGAAGCGATGTCAGGATCGCACACCGCCTGCACCGAGTCCACCACCACGACGTCGGGGGCGAGGCTGGATATGGCCAGCTCTATCGCCGGCATCTGGAGGGCTTCGACCACAAAGACACCTGGGACGTCCGCCCCGAGGCGCGCCGCCCGCCCACGCACCTGATCGGCCGCCTCCTCGGCCGCGATCAGCAAGCACTTCTTGCCCGTCGAAGCAACCGCGGCCATGGCCTGGAGAAGAAGGGTCGATTTACCCGTACCGGGTTCGCCCCCAAGCAGGGCCACCGAGGCGGGCCAGAGGCCTCCCCCGAGCACCCGGTCGAGCTCGCCGATGCCCGTGGGCAGCGGCTTGTTGGCCGCCATGTCCACCTCACCCAACGGTACCGCCCGGGGCAAGCTGCCGGCCCGGTCCGGGTGAGAGCTCGACTTGGTGGCCGCCTGCTCCTCAACCAAGGTGTTCCACTCGCCGCAGGTGGCGCACCGGCCCGACCAGCGAGGTTGCTGCGCCCCGCAGCTTTCGCAGCGGTAGGCCGCCCAGCGTCTGCTCATGGGCACAGGCTATGGGGGCCCAGTGACCGTAATAACCAGGCGGCTCAGCTTGAGGACGGGCACCCGGCGGGCCGCTTCGGGCCTAGGGCCGCTCAGGGGCCAGGTGCCGGCCCGGACCGCTCCCGCTCCTCCGGCGGCGCCAGAGCAGGTAGCTGAGGGTGCTCAGCACCACCAGTGCGCCCGCCCCCAGCCCGGCCACCACCTCTTCCAAAGCCGCTGGGAACAGCACGTGGCTGGTAGCGACGATAGAGGAGGAACGGCCCAGTTCAGGCTCCCACACCAGCACGGGCGCGCCGGCCGGCCCGGAGCTGGCCCTCGTGGCGTTGGCTGCCACCAGGGTGCCCGGTAGCACGATCTCAAATCGGAAGGTCAGGGCCCGGGCGGGGTGCGGGCCGATAAGGCGGTGCACCTCTGCTAGTGGCAGGCCGAGGGCGTAGCCCACGCTGGCCGCCAGCCGTTGGTCACCAAAACAGGACACCCCGCAGCGCAGGTCAACCACACCCGAAGCCACGTACCGGTCAGCCAGCAGTCCTGGCTCTTCCACGACGGCCAACCGGAAGGGGCGGCTCCCTATCGGGCCGCTACCAGCGATGTCGGCCACCAGCACCGGTACTTGTGAGAGGTTCGAGAACGGGTGGGTTGCCGTAATGGCCGTTGCCCCCACCTGGGTAACCGGACCGGCGACGGACCAGCCGGCCTGGCGCAGGTCGGCCACCGGTACCCCCATCCTGAAGTCCTCCACCTGTACCGCGGTGGTCCTCGGGACAGTAACGGTGACGGTTACAGAACCGGCGCCCGAACGCCTGACATCGACCTTGACCGCGATGTTGGCCGCGCAAGCCGCCAGCAGGGTGCTCGCCGCCATGGCCCCGAGGGCCAGGCCCACCCGCGGGCGCGACCAAACAGATGGGCCGGGGGCGATCGGGCGAAGGCGGCCCGTCAGAGCCGTCGCCCTAGTCGCTGCTGCCGGCCCCCGCCAGCTCCACCGGGGGCGGCTCGAAGTGCTCCATGGCCCGGAAGGCGATGTCTCCGTTTTCGGTGTCCACGATCACGGTGTCACCGGCACGGAACTCCTTCCAGAGGATCTTCTCCGAAAGCGGGTCCTCAACCATGCGCTGGAGGGCGCGCCGCAAAGGCCTGGCCCCCATCATGGAGTCGTAACCCTTCTCCACGATCAGGTACTTGGCTGCCCTGGTGAGCTCCACTCCGATGCCCTGGGCATCGAGCTGGTTGCGGACCCGGGCCATCATCAGGTCGATGATCTCGGTGACCTCGTCCTTCGACAACTCGTGGAACACGATGACATCGTCGATCCGGTTCAGGAACTCGGGCCGGAAGTGCTGCTTCAAGGCGTCATGCACCTTGGCCTTCATTCTTTCGTAGGTGACGGCCGAGTCCGTCTTGGCGAAGCCGACCTGGGCCTTGCGCAGGTCAGCAGTGCCCAGGTTGGAGGTCATGATGATGACGGTGTTCTTGAAGTCGACCGTACGCCCCTGGGCGTCAGTGAGGCGCCCGTCTTCGAGGATCTGGAGCAGAGCATTGAAGACGTCCGGGTGGGCTTTTTCGATCTCGTCGAAAAGCACCACTGAGAACGGCTTGCGCCGGACGGCCTCGGTCAGCTGGCCACCCTCCTCGTAACCCACATAACCCGGAGGCGATCCCACCAACCGGCTCACCGTATGCTTTTCCATGTACTCAGACATGTCCAGCTGGACCAGGGCTGATTCGTCACCGAAGAGGAACTCGGCCAGCGCCTTGGCCGTCTCGGTCTTGCCCACGCCGGACGGGCCCAAGAAGATGAACGACCCGCTCGGGCGCTTGGGATCCTTCAGGCCAGCCCGGGTGCGCCGTATGGCCTGGGAGACGGCCTTCAGCGCGTCGTCCTGGCCAATGATCCGCTTGTGCAGCTCTTCCTCCATGCGGAGCAGTTTGGACGTCTCTTCCTCAGTCAGCTTGTAGACCGGTATACCAGTCCAGTTGGCCAGCACTTCCGCGATGACTTCCTCGTCCACCACGTCGAACAGGTCAACACCTTCGGCGCGCCACTCCTGCTCCTTGGCCGCCTTTTTCTGGAGCAGCTCCTCCTCCTTTTCGCGCAGGCGCTTGGCCTGCTCGAAGTTCTGCCGCTCGATGGCGATCTCCTTGTCCTTCCTCGCCTTGGCGATCTCGTCCTCGATGGCCTTGTAGTCAGGGGGCGTGGACATGCGCCGGATGCGCAGCCGGCTACCCGCCTCATCGATAAGGTCGATCGCCTTGTCTGGGAGGTACCTGTCGGCGATGTAGCGGTCCGCCAGATTGGCGGCGGTGACGACAGCTTGGTCGGTGATGGTGACGCCGTGGTGCGCCTCGTAACGGTCCCGCAGGCCCTTCAGGATCTCGATGGTGTGAGCCAGGGAAGGCTCCTCCACCTTGATGGGCTGGAACCGGCGCTCCAGGGCAGCGTCCTTCTCCAGGTGCTTGCGGTACTCGTCCAGCGTGGTGGCGCCAATCGTCTGGAGCTCCCCGCGAGCGAGCATGGGCTTCAGGATGGAAGCCGCGTCTATGGCCCCCTCGGCTGCCCCCGCCCCGACCAGCGTATGGAGCTCGTCGATGAACAAGATGATGTCGCCGCGGGTACGGATCTCCTTCAAGACCTTCTTCAGCCGCTCCTCGAAGTCGCCCCGGTAGCGGCTACCCGCCACCAGCGCTCCCAGGTCCAGCGTGTACAACTGCTTGCCTCGAAGGGTCTCAGGGACCTCAGCGGCCACGATGCGTTGGGAAAGGCCCTCGACGATGGCGGTCTTGCCTACACCAGGCTCGCCGATTAGCACGGGGTTGTTCTTGGTACGGCGAGAAAGGACCTGCATGACGCGCTCGATCTCTCGCTCGCGCCCGATGACCGGGTCGAGCTTGCGCTCCCGTGCCAGCTGGGTCAGGTTGCGCCCGAACTGGTCAAGTACAGGGCTGCCAGCGGGCACGTCCGGCCCACCGGCGCTCGGCACAGTCCCCACCGGCTTCTCCGGGCCGGGCGACTGGTAGCCGGAAAGCAGCTGGATGACTTGCTGGCGGACGCGAGCCAGGTCAGCCCCCAGGCTGACCAGTACCTGGGCGGCCACACCCTCGCCCTCGCGGACCAAGCCGAGGAGCATGTGCTCGGTACCGATGTAGTTGTGACCGAGCTGCAAAGCCTCTCGGAGGGAAAGTTCGAGCACCTTTTTGGCCCGAGGAGTAAACGGGGGCGACCCGGTGGTGGTAGTCCCGGCCGGGCCTATGGTCTCCTCCACTTTCTCCCGCACGGCTTCCAGGCTGATGCCTAGCGACTCCAGCGCTTTGGCGGCTACGCCTTCGCCCTCGTGGATGAGGCCCAACAGGATGTGCTCGGTGCCGATGAAGTTGTGGTTGAGGAGCTTCGCCTCCTCCTGGGCCAGCACCAAGACCCTCCGTGCCCGGTCAGTGAAGCGCTCAAACAAGGCTCGCTGCCTCCTCGCTGGCCCTAAGGCCCCCTCCCCGGGAGCCCGGCACGGCACTGGGGCCATGCCCCCAAGCCACCGCCCAGCTACCCGTGTAAACCATGTCTGCTCTCTCTTTCGGCTCTCTGAAGCCCCAGTGTACCTGCCGCACTTCTATTCGGCTCAGCAACAAGGGTGACCCTCCATCGCCCCAGGGTTCGTGCTTGGGTGCCGCGCTGGCATATCGTCAAGTAGTGAACGTCTGGGAGCTGCTCCGACTTCCCGTGCTGGACGAGCAATTGCCGAACGTGGAGTCGGGCCTGCGCCGCGCCGTCGAATCGCCGGAACCCTTCCTCCAAGAAGTGGCCGGCCACCTGGTCGAGGCCGGTGGCAAGCGCCTGCGCCCAGCCCTCGTCATAGCGGCGGCGGCCACCTGCCTGCCGCCCTCGTCTCTCCCGGCCAATGGGCTGGCTGACGAACTGGTCTTGGGAGCGGTATCTGTCGAGCTGGTCCACATGGGCTCGCTCTACCACGACGACGTGATCGACGAGGCGGCCTCACGCCGCGGGGTACAGAGCGTGAACGCCCGTTGGGGCAACCTGGTCGCCGTCCTGGCGGGAGACTTCCTATTGGCCCGGGCCTCGGAGATCGCGGCGCGGCTGGGCACCGAAGTGGTAAAGGTCTTGGCCACCACCATCGGCCGGCTCTGCCAGGGGGAAATGGGCCAGCTCCAGTACTCGTTCTCGACGGCGCGGCCCGAGAACGCCTACCTCGACGCTATCTCCGCCAAGACGGCCTCCCTCTTGTCGGCATCGACCCGTATCGGTGCCCTGGTCGCCCGGGCACCGCGCTCGGAGGTCGAAGCGTTGGCCCGTTTCGGGCACGCGTTCGGGATGGCGTTCCAGATCTGGGACGACGTGCGGGATCTGCTCTGCACCGAGGAGGAGCTGGGAAAGCCCGCTGGCCATGACATGGTGGAGGGCACGTACACCTTGCCCGTCATCCGGGCCCTGGCCGATCCTGAGCACGGCCCCGAACTGGGCGCACTGCTGGGAGGACAGCTGGGCTTGCCCGAGCTCTCCAAAGCGAGAGATCTGGTCCTGGCCACCGGCGCCGTGGCCAGCTCGATAGCGGAGGGCCGGCGGTGGGCCGACGTGGCGGCCGAGGCGCTGGCGGAGACGCCTGCGGAGGCTGCCGCGGCTAACGGCGCGGGCGGCGGTTATTTTCCGGGTGACCCCGACGTCCGGGTCACCCTGGCCGGGCTGGCCCACCGGTTGCTGGACGACCTGGCCGGCCGAGAGCCTGAGCTTTACGGAGCCTGAGCTTACGGAGCCCCCGGCTCGGGGCGGAGCGTGGGAAAGGCGATCACATCGCGAATAGCCTCGGCGCCGCTCAGTAGCATGACGAGGCGGTCTACACCCACCCCCAGGCCGCCCGTCGGCGGTAAACCGTACTCCAAGGCGCGCACGAAGTCCTCGTCAAAAGGCATGGCCTCTTCATCTCCGGCCGCCCGCGCCTCGGCCTGGGCTTTGAAATTAGCCCGCTGCTCATCGGGATCTGTTAGCTCGGAAAAGGCATTGGCCAGCTCGCGGCCAGCGACTATGGCTTCAAAGCGCTCCACCAGACCTGCACTGCTACGATGGTCCCGGGCCAGGGGCGAGACCTCCTTGGGATAGTCCATTACGAACACGGGCCCCCACAAATTGGGCTCTGTTGTCTTTTCGTATATCTCCAGCACCAATTTGCCGGCACCCCAATCCGGCGCGACGGGGATATCCAGGCGCTCCGCCCGGCGGCGCAGTTCGGCTTGGCCCATGTCCAAGCTCAGCTCTTGGCCCGCGCACTCCGCCACCAACTCCAGCAAGCTGGCCCGCCGCCAGGGAGGAGCCAGGTCGAGGTCCCGGCCCGCATAGACCAGCTTCGTGGTGCCGACCACCTCGCTCGCCACGTGGGCCACCATTTCCTCAGTGAGCGCCATTATGTCGTGGTAGTCGGCGTAGGCCTGGTACAGCTCCAGCATCGTGAACTCCGGGTTGTGGCGTGGGGACAGCCCCTCGTTGCGAAAGACCCGACCGATCTCAAAGACGCGCTCCATCCCACCAACCACCAGGCGCTTCAGGTAGAGCTCAAGGGCTATGCGCAAATAGAGGTCCATGCCCAGGGCGTTGTGGTGGGTGACAAACGGTTTGGCTGCGGCCCCTCCTGGCAACGGGTGAAAAACCGGCGTCTCCACCTCGACGAACCCCTTGCCCTCGAGGAAGCGGCGAAGCTCGGATATGGCCCGGCTGCGCAGGAGCATGGTGTCGCGCGAACCCTGATTAGCCCACATGTCCACGTACCGTTGCCGGTAACGGGTATCGACATCTGTCACTCCGCGCCACTTGTCGCCGAAGCTGCGGCGAGCTTCGGCCAGCATCTCCCACCGGCTGACCTGGACCGACAGCTCACCGGTACGGGTGCGGACGACTTCGCCGGCCGCACCCACCCAGTCCCCCAGGGAGATCCTGTTGAGCTCCTCAAAGCGTTCAGTCCATTTGGCCCCGGCAAATAACTGCACCGAGCCCGTCCAATCCACGAGCGTGGCGAACGTCAACTTGCCCATTTGCCGCCGCAGCATCACCCGGCCCGCCACCCTGGCTACCTGGCCCGAGCCCTCCCCGGGGCCAAGGGTGCGGTAACGCTCGTGCAGCTGGGCGGCCGAGGCGCTCTTTTCAAAACGGTAAGGCAGTTGTTCAGGCATCGGCGTAATTGAGGTTATAGATACTACGCAGCCCATAAAGCGTGAGCCACGGCTCGTGGTGGTCAATGCCGGAAATTGCCGGCAACAGGAAGGGCGCCCAGCCCCCGGTGGCCACGACCGTGGCCGGGCCGATCTCCTTCTTCAATCTCTGGCAGACACCCTCGACCAACGCGCCGAACCCATGAAAGATCCCAGAATGTAGCTGTTCTACGGTGTTCTTACCCAATATCGCCTTGGGAGCGGCAATATCCACCCTGGGCAGGAGCGCGGCCTTGGAAGTAAGGGCGTTGAGGGACACTTCGACACCGGGGAAAAGCACACCGCCGACGTACTCGCCCTTGGCCGACACGACCTCGAAGTTGGTCGCCGTGCCGAAGTCGACCACGATGGTCGGGCCACCGTAGCGCTCGTAAGCCGCCACCACGTCGGCGATACGGTCGGCGCCGACCTCACGGGGACTGTCTACCAGGATGTTCACACCGGTCCTGGTACCCGGCCCCACCACGACGAGGGGCACGCCCAAGCGCCGGGCGGTCAGCTGGCGAAGTGCTTCCTGTACCGGCGGGACCACCGAAGCCACGGCCATGCCGCTGACCACCGACAGGCGGAGGTCGTCCAGCGCCAGCAACTGGGCCAGTTGAAGAGCCAGCTCGTCGGCGGTATACGCCGCCTGGGTGTTGACCCGCCAGTGGTAAGCCAGTTCGGCCGGCCCGTCTCCTTCCGCGAACAGGCCCACCACGACTTGGGTATTGCCGACATCAATTGCCATCAACACTACGGGGCACCCTCTTTGTCCGGGGGAGAGGCGACGAGGTTGTCGATAAGGCGCGTTCGGCCCACATGGCCGGCGATCATCAGCCTGACTTCGCTGGTGATCACCTGGGGGACGCAAAGATCGTGTGGACGGGCTACTTGGGCGTAATCGAGGCGTGCCCGGCCTTCCCGGCCGGCGGCGCCCTGCATTACGGCACTGACCTGGGCAGGGTCGGTAACGCCGTTCTCTTCGATAGCCCGCTTGCCCGCCAGCAGCGACCAGTAAAAGATGGGAGCGGCCTTGCGGTCATCGGGGCTCAGGTACGCATTGCGGCTGGAGAGGGCAAGGCCATCTGGCTCGCGGATCGTCGGGCATGGCACGACCGTCACAGGAAATGACAAGTCGTGCACCAAACGGCTCACAATAAGCAGTTGCTGGTAGTCCTTTTCCCCGAAATAAGCCAGGCAGGGGCCAACGATAGCGAAAAGCTTGGCCACCACGGTAGCCACGCCGTCAAAATGGCCGGGGCGGGAGCGGCCTTCCAAAGCGTCGGAGAGGTACCTCACGCTCACCGTGGTCAGGGGGCCCTCCGGGTACATGGTCCGCGTCGAAGGGGCAAAAACCAAGTCTGCCCCAGCCTCTTCGGCTTGGGCCAAATCCGCGGCCAGGTCGCGAGGGTATGACTCGAAGTCCTCGCCCGGCCCGAACTGGAGCGGGTTCACGAACAGGCTTACCACCACCCGGTCGCACTCGGCCACCGCCCGCCGGACAAGTGACCGGTGGCCACCATGGAGAGCGCCCATGGTGGGGACAAAGCCCACGTCATGGCCGAGCCGGCGTGCCTCGTCCAGGACGGCGCGAAGCGCAGCGGGCTCGTCGATGACCTTCATGGATTATGCGATCGTACCGGCCAAGCTCACACCGGCTCGAAGCTCGTCTGTCAAGCGCCCCGCCACCACCTCGGGTGCGAGGTCGGCCAGGGGGACGAGGACGAAGCCCCGTTCCCACATCAGAGGGTGCGGCACCACCAGGTCAGGCTCGTCCACGTGTAGGTCGCCCACCAGGAGCACGTCCACGTCGAGCGTGCGAGGGCCCCACCGCAACGTTCTTAAGCGGCCCGCCCTCGATTCGGCTGCCTGGGCCGCCTCCAGCAGCCGGCGCGGAGACGCCGTGGTCCGAAGTTCGACCACCATATTCAGGTACGGCCGCTGCCCGGGCGGGCCCCCCACTGGCTCTGTCTCGTACACGGGTGAGGCAGCGACCAGGTCCGGGAGCTGGGAAAGCGCCCCCCGCAAGAAGGACCAACGGTCCCCCAAGTTAGCGCCGAGCGCCAGGAACGCCCGGCGCGGTTCTTGGTCGCCCCTACGGCCGTTCAACGTGCACCGCCACCCACTCGAAGGGCACCGGGAGGGGGGCTTTGGGCTTGCGCACCGTCACCGCGACTTTGGTGGCCCGCCCACCCGTGACCGCCAGCACCTGGTCGGCCACCTGCTGAGCCAGACGTTCGATGAGCGATACGTGGGGGCCCTCGACCACCCGGCGGACGGCTTCGCAGAGCAGTGAATAATCAACGCTGTCACCAAGGTCGTCGCTCTGGCCGGCGGCCCGGAGGTCAGCCCAGACCCTCAAGTCCACTTCGAACGGCTGTGGCGTGTGCCACTCTTGCACCAAGACGCCATGGGCACCCATGAAGCGCAGGCCTACGAGATCGATGTAGTCTTGCCCGCCCAGGCGGTCGGCGCTCTCAGGCACCGGGCGCCGTGGCCGCCTGGCTGGGCTTGGGCAACCCCGGGACCAAGGCCACCAGTTGGCGGCCCTCAGGGCCCATTTGCCGGGCAAAGAGCCTTTCTACGATGGCAATCGCCTGTGCCCCGTCGGGGACCAGCCCGCTCCAGTTCAAGTAGCCCGCCACCACGCCCATGAGCCGGTCGTTCACCTCCTCTTGGTGCACGACCACGACCTCGCGGCGCAACCAAGCCCGCAACTGCTCGTACAGGTCCGGCAGCACTGACGCCGGGTCGTCGTGGCCGGCAAAGGGCACGTGCGACCAGGCCAGGCCCTCGCCTTCGTAGGCGTACAGGTTGTGCGGCGAAGACAGTAACGAGACGACCCGGTTGAAGCCCTGGGCCTTCAACCAAAGGATCTCTTCCCGCCGGCGCACCTTGCGGTGATTGCGGGCGTAACCCCCCGGCCGCTCGCAGGCTGCCAGCTTGTCCTTGATGACCCAGGTGAAGTTCCGGGGCCTGATGCCCGCGGCCCACTTTCCCCGCAGGTTAGTAGTCATTTCGCTCCCACAAGTTTGGCCGCGTGCACGGTCGCCCTGACGTCATGGACGCGGACAACCTCAACGCCGCAGGTCATGGCCCAGACGGCGCCAGCCAGGGAACATTCGAGGCGTTCCTCAGGGGGCGCCGGGGTGGCCTCGTGCCCCGATGCCAGCACGCCCGTAAAGCGCTTGCGGGAGACCCCGATTAGGACCGGCCACCCAGCCGTTCGCACCAGCTCGGGCAGGCGCGAGAGCACCGCCAGGTTGTGGCGGGTCGTTTTGGCAAACCCGATCCCCGGGTCAACCCAGATCTCCTTGACCCCAGCCGATGCCGCCTGCTCGGCACGAGCCCTGAGAAACTCCCGCACCTCCGCGACCACATCGTCATAGTGGGCGAAGGACATCATGCTGGCCGGCTCGCCCCGCATGTGCATGCCCACCCAGCCTGCGCCAGCCATAGCAGCCACCGGCCAGAGCGATGCCGACACGTCGTTGACGATGGTCGCCCCCGCCTCCAGGGCGGCCTCAGCCACGGGGCGCTTGCGCGTGTCCACCGATATCCGGGCCCGCCCCCCGAGGCGTTCGGCCAGGGCCCTGGTCACCCCGACCACGCGCCGGAGCTCCTCCTCCACTGGGACCGGGGCCGCTCCCGGCCGGGTTGATT
>JAKAWM010000042.1 GCA_021827285.1 Actinomycetes bacterium
GCCGAAGGTCCGAGCGGCGTCACCGGGCGGGCGGGGGGCTCGACTTCAGCTTCCCAGGTACCAGCTCGGTGGGATCGCACGTGAGCGAGTTTGGGCCGAACCGTAAGCGGGGTGGCAAGATGCCAGCAATGAACCGCCTGGCCCAAGAACAGAGCCCCTACCTGCTCCAGCACGCCGCCAACCCGGTGGAT
Organism: Actinomycetes bacterium; assembly: GCA_021827285.1. Lineage (GTDB taxonomy): Bacteria > Actinomycetota > Acidimicrobiia > Acidimicrobiales > Palsa-688 > JAKAWM01. The sequence continues at coordinate 192 of JAKAWM010000042.1, forward strand.
TGGTGGCCGTGGTGCCCCGAGGCCTTCGAGCAAGCTCGTGTGCGGGACGTCCCCGTCCTGATATCCATCGGCTACTCCGCCTGCCACTGGTGCCACGTCATGGCGCATGAGAGCTTCGAGGACGCCGAGGTGGCAGAGGTCATGAACACGGGTTTTGTGAGCATCAAGGTCGACCGCGAGGAACGCCCCGACATTGACGCCATCTACATGGAGGCGGTCCAGCTGGTGAGCGGTAACGGCGGGTGGCCCATGACCGTCCTCGGCCTTCCCGACGGCCGCCCATTTTGGGCCGGTACCTACCTACCCAAAGCCGACCTCGTCGCCTTGCTGGCCCGGGTAAGCGATCTGTGGGCCAGCCGGAGGCGCGACATCGAGACGGACGCGGCCCGGCTGGTGGCGGCCGTCCGCCAAGGTGCCCGGCTGTCCTCGCCGGCCGAGCAGAGCTCTCAGACGGGCGTCGAGCTGCTGGGCTCGGCCGCGCAAGCCCTGTCCCTTCGGCTCGACCCTGAGTGGGGGGGCTTTGGCAACCGGCCCAAGTTCCCCGAGCCCGCCTCCCTGGAACTGCTGGCTCAGCACTGGTGGCGTAGCCGGGACGACCGCTCGCTCCAGGCCCTCCGCCTGACCCTGGACGCCATGAGCTCGGGGGGGATTTATGACCACCTGGGAGGGGGTTTCGCCCGCTACTCGACCGACCGGCGCTGGCTGGTGCCCCACTTCGAGAAGATGCTCTACGACAACGCCCTGCTTCTCAGCGTCTACACCCACGCCTGGCAACTGACTCGCTCCGAGCGCTACCGCCAGGTGGCCCAGGAGACCGCTGCTTATCTCCTACGCCCCCCGATGAGGCTCCCCGAGGGGGCGTGGGCCAGCGCCGAAGACGCGGACAGCGAAGGCGAAGAGGGACGGTTCTACACCTGGGCCCTGGACGAGCTGGAGGAGGTCGGAGGGCAGGCAGCAGCCCGGTGGTACGGGGCTACCGAGAAGGGCAACTTCAAAGGCCGCAACATCCTATGGCGGCCTGGCGTTGGCGAGCTCGCCCGGCCGCCCGAGATAGAGAACGCCCGTAGCGCCTTATTCGAGCGCCGTGAGCAGAGGCCGCGCCCGGGACTGGACGCCAAGGTGCTGTGCGAGTGGAACTCCATGGCCGTAGTCGCCCTTGCCACCGCCGGTGCTGCCTTGGGCCAGCCCGGCTGGGTGCGGGCAGCCGCGGAGACGGGAGACGTGCTGCTCCGGCACCTGCGCCGCTCGGACGGCCGCTGGCTACGTAGCTGGCGGGCAGGGTTCGGCTCTGGTGCGAACGCCCCCGGGACGGCACCCGCAGGCAGCCGGAGCCCTGCTTTGGCCTGTGCTGGCGATTACGCCTGGTTGGTGCGGGCGTTCACCTGCTTGGGAGAAACAACAGGGCAGAGGTCATGGACCGAAGCCGCCCGCGAGACGGCCGATGCCCTGCTCGAGCTCTTCTGGGACGAAGACGAAGGTGCCTTCTTCACCTGCGGGTCGGACTCCGAACAGCTGGTCGCCCGCATAAAGGACTTGCACGACGGCGCCATTCCCTCGGCCAACGCCTCGGCGGCCACGGCCCTGGCCAGGCTGGGCGAGCTAACTGGCCAACCACGCTATAGGGAGGCCGCCGGTCAGGTGGTCGAGGCGCTGTCGGCGTCGATGGCGGTAATGCCTTCAGCCTTTTGCGGGACAGTACCCGTCGCCAGCTACCTGGACGGCCCCAGACGCCAAGTCGTCGTCGCCTCCTCGAGCACGGAGCTGGTAGAGCCAGTGTGGGACCGTTACCTACCCGACACCGTCCTGGCCTGGGGCGAGCGTTACGAGTCCCCGCTCTGGGAGGGGCGGGATGGACCAGGAGCCCGGGGTAAGGCCTTTGTGTGCGTGGGTTACTCATGCCGTCTACCCGTGGCCACGGCCGCCGATTTGTCTCGCACGCTGGATGGAGATGGGACGCGGGGCCCAGCTATCCACCAATAGCCGTCCAAAAGGGGGCAACATCGTAGACGTGCTTACGGTGACGCCGCGGTTGCTGCCCCGGAAACTACCCAGGCTCGTCGCCGCCCCGGGCCGGGACCTGGAGCTTCTGGTCATGTCCACCGGGCCCCGTCACTGCGCCGGTATCGACCTCATCTCCGGGGCGCTCGTCAGGGCGTGGTGCGCCGAGCCAGTAGACCAGCGGCTCCGGCCTTACGATGTCGCCAAGGTCACCGTGGCTGCCAACACCGACTTGGTGCCCGACCCGTCCCAGCCAGAGGCCGTGGCCACGGCCGGGCCACCGGAGCTGGCCGGACGGCTGACCGGCCGGGCCGCCCGCCGGCTGATAGCCCCGCTTCTGCACCCGGAAAGCCAACCCTTGCTGGGAACGCACAGCCCTGCGGTACCGTTTTGGGAACGAAGCCGTGACCATCCCTCGATCGCCCTCGTCCGGCCGCCCCAGCCCCTCATGGTAAGCACCGAGGCCGAGCGCCTATGGTGCCATTTCCCCTGGCTGGGACGAGAGCATGTCCTGAGCTGCACGGACCCCCGCCTGTGGGCATCACTGGCACGGTCGGCCAAGACCTGGGCACTGCTTCGTGGGGGCACCATCTTTGTGGTGGCCCTGGCGCCTCCTCTGGACGGCCACTGCCACAAGGTGGTTGAAGCCGTTGTCCCGCCCCGCTAGTGCTGCCTCCAGGAACGTTCGCCCTCTTTGACGGCGCCGAGACCTGTGATGGGAGCTGGTCGTCGGGGCATCGCAAAGAGGGCAAACGTTGCCTGTCGTGGCACTAGTGCGACCACGGGCCGGGGCGCCGCTCTAAGCGCTGTAGTTGCTGGCCAGGTCTTCCGCCATGGCCCAACCGAAGGCAATGAGCACGTCGTAGCGTTTGGGATCCATGCTGGCCATGAGCGCGGCCACGTCGGGCCTGACCTCGCCTGGGTCCTCGGGCTCGTAGTCGAACACCCCGCAAGCTGAGCCGTCGCCCCGGACGATGAAGGTGCGGTCGTCCACCCTGCCTTCGACCCCAAAGCGTTTGCCCAACCGCCGGGACCAGGCCCGCTCCTCGCCGGAGACCTTGTACCCGGGGCGGGGGCAGATGTCATGGAGGCCAGCAAAGGCAACGAAGGCGCCAGGGTCCCGCATCCTGGTACCTACCAGGACGTCTTCGTCGGGAAAGGCCAGCACAGCCTTACGGAACTGGTCGGCCAGCAACGCGTCCAAGAGGGCAGCCTGCTCCGGGCAGCGTTTGACCGACACCAAGCCCCACAGCACGCAGGGGGTGCCGCCGATGCGCTCGAGCGTGCAAAAAGCGAACCCCATCAGGCGGCCAGCGTCGCGGACCTGGCTTATGAGCACCCATTCGTCTCTTTGCTTCGACAGCAGCCCGATGTCGAAGCCGGCCGGGCCGTCGGCCACGAGGTCAGCCATCTCGGCCAGTTCGCCATCCGATAGCGCCGTACAATCCTTGGTCTCGACCTCGAACGTCATGTAGCTGATCACTCCTCGTTCAAATAGTGCCCTCCGGGACCTTCGCCCGGTCGCCCTGGCCGGCACCCTGCCCGTGAGGCAAGCCGCGGGAGCGGGCGAAGGCTGCCCGTCGTCGCACTAGGACCACCTTTAAGGTTAGACGCTTTGAGGCGCTCCGTTCCACAAACAGGCAGGTCCGAGCAGGACGCGTAACTCAGCGAGGAGACCAGGGCTGGTGGAGACGTTGAAACTGGACGCTAGACGCACGACCTTGGGCCCGTGCTCGCCCCCCACCAGGTGTAGGTAGACCGGTGAACCGCCGGGGTGATCGCTCAGCAGGTCGGCCAGACGCTGGGCACGCCCGTCGTCGAGGGCGTAAACGGGGAAAGCTATCCGGAGCGGCTCGGCCTCATCGAGGCTGATGGTGGGCCGTTTGAGCTCGGAAAGGACCAGCTTGGGAACTTCGTCTCGCAGGTCGAGACGCCCCCTAACGCAAACGACGGCATCGTCAGCAAGCAGGGCCCCCACCTCCTGCATGGCCCGCGGGAACACGAACACCTCGATGGAAGACTGCAGGTCCTCCAGCACGAACGTCGCCATCAGCTCGCCCCTCTTGGTGTACTTGCGGGCCAGGCTGGTTACGACGCCGCCCACCCAACGCGCCGCCGGCCGGGCTCCATAACCCCCATTGCTCCCGTAGCTGGATCCCCCAGCTCCCGCGCCCGGCCCACCGTTACTGGCACCGCCATGGCCACTGCTGGCGCTTGCCTCCGCGTTCCCGCCCTCTCCCGTCGAGCCCTCTTCGCGCAGGTCAACGATCGAGCAATCAGTCAGCCGGCGCAGGGATGCCTCCAGTCCGATGAGGGGGTGGTCGCTCACGTAAAGGCCCAGCATCTCTTTTTCGAAAGCCAACTTGGTGTGCTTGTCGAACTCCTGGTCTGGGACCGGGACACGGGAGTCGTCAAAGGCGGCTGGGCCACCGGCTTCGCCGCCGGGGTCGCCAAAGAGGCTCATCACCCCCAGATCGGCCTCCCGGCGCCGGGCCAAGGTGCGGTCCACCACCTGCTCGAAAACCAGGCAAAGGCCCTGGCGGGGGTGGCCGAGGCAGTCGAAGGCGCCGGCCTTTATGAGCGACTCCACGGTGCGCTTGTTGAGCACGACCGGGTCAACCCGGCTGCAGAAGTCGTAGAAGTCCTTGAACGGGCCCCCGGCCGTGCGCTCGGCCACGATGCGCTCGACCAGGCCTTCGCCCACGTTGCGGATGGCGGAAAGGCCGAAGGGGATCATGCCACCAGCCTGAGCCGCCCTGGCCGAGCCGTCGGCCTGGCTCCCCGGCGGGCGCACCGCAGTGAAGTCCGATGCCGACAGGTTGATGTCGGGGACCAGGACCTCGATCCCCATAGCTCGACATTCGGCCAGGTAGACAGCCATCTTGTCCTTGTCGTCCTTGACGCTGGTGAGCAGGCAGGCCATGTACTCGACGGGGTGGTTGGCCTTGAGCCAGGCCGTCCAGTACGCGACCAGGCCGTAGCCGAAGGCGTGGCTCTTGTTGAAGGCGTAGTCGGCGAAGGGCTCGATAATGTCGAAAAGGGCAGTGCCAATGGCCTCGCCGTACCCGGTGCGGACGCACCCGTCTATGAACTTTTGACGCTCCTTGGCCATGATCGCGCGCACCTTCTTGCCGGCCGCCTTGCGCAAGTTTTCCGCCTCCTCCAGGCTGTAGCCGGCAAAGCGTTGCGCCACCCGGAGCATCGACTCCTGGTAGATCATCAGGCCGTAGGTGTCCGCCAACACCTCGGCCATGTCCGGGTGGAGGTAGGTGACGGGCTTACGGCCGTTCTTACGATCGGCGTAGTCGTAGTGCATGTTGGCCGCCATGGGCCCCGGCCGGTAAAGGGCGTTCACCGCCGCCACGTCGCCCAGACCAGTCGGGACGACCGAACGCAACAGCGCCCGCATGGCGGTGCCTTCCATCTGGAACACCCCCACCGTCTCCCCCGCCTGGAACAGCTCGTATGTGGCGGCGTCGTCCAAGGGGACGTGGTCTATGTCCGGCCTGGTGCCCGTGTTGGCCTCGATCATGTCCAAGGCCCGCTCGATCACCGAGAGGTTGCGCAACCCCAGGAAGTCCATCTTGAGCAGGCCCAGCTCCTCGACCCCGTGCATTTCGTACTGGGTCACGATGGGGGCGTCCTCCGGCTTGCCCCCGGGTTCTGGCTTGCGCTGGACCGGTAGGTGCTCGGTGAGCGGGTCACCGGATATCACCACGGCCGCCGCGTGGATGCCATCTTGGCGGCGCAGGCCCTCCAGTCCTTTGGCCACGTCCACCACCCGCTTGACATCGGGATCGGTCGTGTACATCTCCCGCAGTTCAGCGGCTGCCTTATACCCATCGGCGTGCTTGGGATCCTCCTCGAAGCACGCCCAAAGCGGTGTGTCCCTCCCCATGACAAGGGGCGGCATGGCCTTGGCGATGCGGTCCCCCAGCCCGTAGGGGTAGCCGAGGACCCGGGCTGCGTCCCGGACGGCGGCCCTGGCCTTGATGGTCGAGAAGGTGACGATCTGAGCTACGTGGTCCCAGCCCCACCGCTCCGACGCGTAGCGGATCATTTCCGCCCTGTAGCGCTCGTCGAAGTCCATGTCGATGTCCGGCATCTGCTTGCGGCCCGGGTTCAAGAACCGTTCGAAAATAAGGCCGTGGCGGAGCGGGTCGAGGTCCACGATGCGCAAGCAGTAGGCCACGCAGCAGCCAGCCGCGCTCCCGCGCCCGGGGCCCACACGGATCCCCTGTTCATGAGCGTGGCGGATCAGGTCCCAAACAATGAGGAAATAATCACTAAAGCCCATGGAGGCGATGACGCCCAGTTCATAGTCCAACCGCTGCGAGACCTCCGCCGGCAGCGGGCTACCGTAACGTTCATGTGCGCCCTCCAGGGCCAGATGGCGCAGGAATGCGTCCGAGGTGGCAAAACCATCGGGTCGGGGGAAAACCGGTAATTTTGGTTTGCCCAGCTCAATCGTCACATTGGCCCGCTCAGCGATCCACAGCGTATTGTCGCAAGCTTCCGGGTACTGGGAAAATAGTGACCGCATTTCGGCGGCCGTTTTCAAGTAGTGCTCAGAGCCCTCGAAACGGAACCGCTTGGGATCGTCCATCGTCGAGCCCGTCTGCACGCAGAGCAAGGCATCGTGGGCCAGATGGTCCTCGCGGCGGGTGTAATGGCTGTCATTGGTAGCGAGTAGCGGGGCGCCAATACGCCTGGCGATTTCTACCAATTGAGGGTTGGTCTCGTGCTGCTTTTCGAGACCGTGGTCTTGAAGTTCGACAAAAAGGTTGTCCTTGCCGAAAATGTCCTGGAGGCGGCTGGCCAGGCGGGTGGCTTCCTCGGGGTCGCCTCGCAAGAGCGCCTGGTTGACAACTCCTCCGAGGCAGCCGGTACCTGCGATTACCCCTTCGTGGTACTGCTCGAAGAGCTCCCAGTCGGTCCGGGGCTTGTAGAAATAACCGGTTAGGTAAGCCTCTGAAGCGAGCTTCAACAGGTTCTTGTAACCGGCGTCGCTCTCAGCCAGCAAGGTGAGGTGGTAGTAGAGCTTCCCACCCCCATCGCTTTCGCCCCCGGTATCGTCGAGCCGCCCTCGCCGGACCGGCCTCTCGAAGCGGCTCTCGCCGGCCATGTAGGCCTCGATGCCGATAATGGGCTTGATCCCTGCTTCATGAGCCGCCTTGTAAAAGTCCAAGACGCCGTACATGTTGCCATGGTCGGTGATGGCGATCGCCGGTTGGCCGTCGGAGGCGGCACGAGCTATGACCTCGTCGACCCGGGCCGCGCCGTCCAGCATGGAAAACTCTGTGTGGAGGTGAAGGTGGGTAAAAGATCCAGCCACTCCGTAACCTCCCTCTCCAACTGGCCACTTTTCCACAGAGACCTGTGCGCAAACTTGTGGACAAAATCACACAAGTGTCGTTCCCTACAAACTAGCGCACCGCAGCGCCCAGCCGCTGAGGCGCAGGCGGTCAGAGATAGGTACCCGGCATGGGTTGGTCATCGCCTTGCCCGCGCCCCTGCTGCCCGCTGGGCAGGCCCCGGTGCCGGGCGTCCATCTCGATCTGGGCGCGCTGGGCCATCTGCTGGGCGAACAGCGTCGCCTGGATGCCATGGAAGAGCCCCTCGAGCCATCCCACCAGCTGGGCTTGCGCCACCCGTAGCTCGGCGTCTGTCGGCACCCTCTCCGGATGGAAAGGCGGCGCCATCCGAGACAGCTCGGCGCTGAGGTCGGGCGAGAGGCCCTCTTGGAGCTCTTGCAGCGAAGTGTCGTAGATCTCTCGCAAACGTGCTCGGCTGGCGTCGTCCAGCGGAGCCTGGCGCACTTCCTCCAGCAGTTGGCGGATCATCGACCCGATCCTCATGACCTTGGCCGGCTGCTCGATCGTCTCGCCAGCCGCGGGCTCCTCGCCGGCCGGTCCCTCCGGCTGGACACCCTGCCGGCCGCTTTGTACCACGATCAGATGGGGCTCGCCGGGTTGAGGGCCTTCGTCTCGAGTGTCCGTCACAACAACTATCTTGGCGCATCCTGGGGCAGCACCCGCAACCGCCCACCGGGAACGGCGTTCCGGCGGTGGCCCGCAGGGGCCCCTCATGGCTACATGTATGGTGGCCAAGGCCATGGCGTCGCTCGAACCAGCCGGCATGCCCGCCGCCCGCCCCAGTTCGGGAACCCTGCCCGCCCGCCACCCGCTGGCGGCCGTAGCGGCGATCGCCGCTCTCGGAGCCTCGGCCTTTTGCTATGTCACCGGGGAGAACCTCCCCATCGGCCTCCTCCCCGGCATCGCCAAGAGCCTGCACACCTCCCTGTCTGTTACCGGGCTCCTGGTAACCGCCTACGCCGCCGTGATTGTGGCCGCCTCGGCCCCCCTCACCCATTTGACCAGCAACATCCCCCGCCGCTTGCTTCTCTCCTGCTTGCTGGGGACGTTCGTGGTAGCGACGCTGGCTGCTGCCTCAGCACCCGGTTACCCCTGGTTGCTGGCTGCTCGCGTCATCACCGCGCTTTCCCAGGCCGTGTTCTGGTCGATCGCCACGGTCACCGCCGCCGGCCTTCTGGCACCGGGCAAACAGGGCCGGGCCGTCTTGGGTGTTTTCGCCGGCAGCTCTCTCGCCATCGTGGTCGGCATACCGGCCAGCACCTGGCTCGGCCAGCAGGCGGGCTGGCGGGCCGCATTCGTGGCGCTCGCCGCACTGGGGTCACTCAGCCTGGCCGCAGTCGCGTACCTGCTGCCTACCAAAAGGCCCGGCGAGAGCCACGCCAGGGCGGGGACCAATCCTGACGCCCGCCGCTACCGGGTACTGGTAGCTACAACGGCGCTGGCCATCGCGGCGGCCTTCACTTCTTATACGTATGTGAGCGCCTTTCTCACCAAAGTGAGCGGGATGGCCGGTGGTGACGTGGCGCCAGTGCTGCTGGCGAGCGGCCTCACCGGCGCGCTGGGAGTGGCTGTTACAGGCCTGGCCGTCGGGCGCCACCCGAAGCTGGCCACGGTGGCGCCAGTTGCGGTCCTCTTCGTGGCCGAGCTGGGCTTGTACCTGTTCGGGACCTCAGGCTGGATGACCGTGGGCCTGCAGATGCTGGTGAGCCTCGGCATCTCCGGGGTGGCCACGTCGATCTCGACTCGTGTCCTCATCGTCGCGCCCCGGAGCACGGACATTGCCACCGCCTGGAACTCGGCCTTTTTCAATGTCGGCATCGGCGGCGGGCCAGTGGTGGGTGGGCTCGTGCTTTCGCACTTCGGGCTGCGCAGCACACCCTTGGCTGGTGCCGTGCTGGCGGCGGCCGCCCTGGTCACAGTGCTCAGACAGTGACGACTGACCGCGCCTCCCAGGTACCGCGATGACCGGGCACGACCAAGAACTCGACTGGGGCACCGGTAGCGATGGTACGGGTGCCATCCGCGATCTGGGTGCAATGGAACGGGTACCGCTCGCCGTCCTCCGACCGGATCTCCCCCAGGCCCACCTCTGGGTCGAAACGCTCGACCTTTCCCCTCTTCTTGGGCCCTCGGATCACGCGACGATCTTGCTTATGGGCAGTTCGAGGATGTCGGAAGCTCCGGCGTCTTTCAGCTCCGGTATCAGCTTGTTCACCGACTCTTTGGGCACCACGGCTTCAACTGCGTAGCTCCCGCCGCCAAAGAGCTGGGACACGGTTGGGCTGCGCATGGCCGGCATGAGCGATATGACCTTGTCCAGGTCAGCTGCCTCCACGTTCAGCTTGACCAGCACCCGCCCCCGAGCCATCAGGGCGCCTTGCAACAGGGTGTTGATGTGCTCCATGGCCCGGCGGCGCTCGGGGTCGGCGTAGGACCCCGGGCAGGCGATGAGCTCGGTGTGGGAAACGAGGAGGGTGTCGACGATGCGCAGCCCGGCCGCCTTCAACGCCCGGCCTGTCTCGGTGAGCTCGACCACAGCGTCAGCGATCTCAGGCACCTTGGCTTCGGTGGCCCCATAGGACAGCGCCACCTCGGCTTTTACCCCGTGACGGGCAAAAAACCGCTCCGTGAGGGCCGGGTACTCGGTCGAGACCCGGGCCCCGGCAGGCATGTCCGCTACCGAGGACCACGACGAGCTCTCGGCTACCGCCAGTACGATGCGGATGGGCTGCGACGTGGCCTTGGAATAGTTGAGCTGGCCCAGGGAAGCCACCTCGGCATTGGTTTCTTCGATCCAGTCCCGCCCCGTGATGCCCAAGTCGAACAGCCCAGACGCTACGTAGTGGGGGATCTCCTGGGGGCGCAGGATGCGGACCTCAGAGATGCGGTGGTCTTTGATGCTGGCCCGGTAGTCGACTTCCGAACTGCGTGAAATAGCGAGGTCGGCCGCCTCGAACAGCTCGAAGGTGGCCCGCTCCAAAGATCCCTTAGGCAGAACGAGACGCAACATGGGCACCGACCCTAGTGGAAGGCGCTGCCTATGCCTGCTGGCTGGCCCGGGTGCCTAGCCCGGCTGCCAGCATGACCGGCTCAGTGTGGCCGCTGGCCCTCCAGCAGTTCGAGGGCGTGGGGCAGCAGATCCATGACCGCCTCCAGGCACTCAAGCGCCCCCTTCGGCGAGCCGGGTAGGTTGAGTATGAGAGCCGTGCCCCTTACGCCGGCGATGCCCCTTGAAAGCGGGGCCAAAGGGCTGGAGCGGCGCATGACTTCGGCCAGCCCGGGGGCCAACCGCTCGACCACCTCGGCAGTGCCTTCGGGGGTGAGATCTCGAGGCCCGAAGCCGGTCCCCCCGGTCGTGACGATGAGGCCGGTGAA